>JABSPP010000270.1 GCA_013214275.1 Flavobacteriaceae bacterium | reverse complement strand
ATCTCCTACATCATAGTTAGTACCGAGACCTAGTGCAGTTAGAGTCTCACCCAAGGTTACAGAAATCGTCGCCACAGGTAGTCCTTAATCACCAGTAGTGAATGCGCTGGCAGGAATCGTATTAATCATTACTTCATTACCATCCTTGGATACGTAGACGTCTACTTCAGATAATAAAGCACCGTACTCTTCATCTTGCTCTTCAACGATTAAGCTGAAGGCTGAGTTCAGATCAGTGAGGTTAAAACTCTTGCCAGGTACATCAATAGTTCTTAGAATAGCTCCGTAACTCACACCGTCAAAAACTTGATCAATAGCTTTATCGTCACCCTCACAACCAGTAAATAAAACTATCGAAAGTAACAACACAACTATTTTGTTTATTTGTTTTTTCATTTTTTAATATTTAAAATTTTAATTAGCCTCTGGAAAACCAGGAGATGCTGGATTCGTATCCCAAAATACTTGTACACCCACGTTATCTTTTTGGGTAATATTAGAGTTGGTATTTGCGTGGTCACCAGGATAAAAGAATGAACGAATAAATCCACCTGGGTTTGGCTCAATATTTGGCTGCAAGGTTTTTGGATTGCCTGTCCTTCTGTAAAAATTGTAGGCATCTAAACCATTTCCATATTGAGCAACAAAGTACTGCATTCCCAGCACATCCATTTTATCGGCAGCTGCGTCCCACTCATCACTAATTCTCGCATAAAAGTTAGAAGTTACAAAAGCCAATCCTCCAAAATAGAAATCCATGATACCGTCAAATCTATCAGTTCTTGGATAGAAATTAGTAACCTTATCCATAGATTTCTCCATTCCATCAAACATTGCTGCTTTTGCAGCTGGCTCATTACCACCAACTAATGCTACTTCTCCAATCATAAAGTCTGCCCAAGAGGCTAACATAATAGGTGTGATTCCGTTACCACCAAAACCAGCACCGTTTTGCTGTCCACCGTAAGACCAATCATCTAATTTACCTCCCGCAGGATAAACTCCAGCCAATGTTCTTAAAAATCCATCAGGTGGAATTCCATTATCATTTCCATGATCTCTACCCCACCATCCTTGAGGATTTCCACAAAATATATAACCAGCATAGTGTGATGGAGGATTTTGTAACCCACATTCTAATACTTCTTCATCAGCAGGAGCACCGTCTATACCAGGGGTCGGGTTGGTTTGTCTGTGGTAATAAAACATGATTCGTGGATCAGCAGTAAAAGTTCCTGCCCCAATATTATAACCACCGTCAAAACCGCCTCTCATGTAATCCATTAGAGAATTTGACATGTAGGAGTTACCACCCGTAGCAGTATAACTACTTCGATATCTTGGGTGTCTTGAATCGGGTTGAACCTCATTGGTACCCCATCTAAATTGGAAGTCATCTCCATTGCTAGAAATGTAATTTCCAGAGGCAACAATAGCATTAAATTTTGAAATTGCACTTCCATCTACCAATCTGGTAGTAATGTAGGCCTTCATTTTTAAGGTATTTGCAGCCTTTATCCAAGCTGTCCAGTCACCTGAATAGTATAAATCAATTGCAGGTTCTGCAGAAGCATCACCATTGAAATTTGCGATAGCATCATCTAGTAATGCGATTGCCGCCTCATACACACTGGTTCCAGAATCAGCAACAGGATTCAAATTGTCTGCGCCTTGGAGTGCTTCTGTGTAAGGAATATCACCGAAGAAATCGACTAAGGTCATTAAAATATGAGCCTCAATTACTTGACCAATCCCTTTGTGATAAGCTAGTCCACCTTCATCGGCGATCGCATTCATCTGCTTAATATCTAACATAATTGTTTGGTAGGCTTGACTCCATCTTCCATTAAAGCTTGAAGGTGAATACGCATTGTTATAATCTCTACCAGACATGTAGTCTATGCGAGTTACTTGACTAGCTGTACTACCGAAACTCTCAGTAAGGTACGCAAACTGAATCTGTATGGCGTTTAAAAAGAAATCAGGATCTGCCTTATCGGGTGATAGTGCGTTTGGATTCTCGGTTAAATCCAATTCGGTAGTCTCACATGATGCAAAAAATACACCAAAGCATAAGACTAATATTTTGATTAAATTACTTGTTTTTTTCATTATAATAATTATTAATTTTAGAATGATGCTTTTATAGAAAGTCCATATCTTCTTGAGCTAGGACCATTCAAATATTCAAAACCTCTACCGTTACCTACACCAAGACCAGCAACATTGGGATCAAAATTGGTGTTTTTGGGCATATTTGGTGTGTAATACCATAAGTTATTCGCAGAAAATGTAAAACTTAGGGTTCCGAAGGGAGTTTTTTCTAGCATACTGCTGGGTAATGAGTACCCTAGTGAAATTTCCTGTAATCTAAAAACTGTTGCATCGTAAACCCCCATTTCATCGGGTCCATAAAGAACATTGGAGAAATAATAGGTCGAGTTATTAATTTGTACTGTATTTGTTTCGCCTGTTGAATTTACACCAGGAAGAATGAAAGAGTTTGCTCTATCGATACCTTCTTGACTTACAACCCCTCTACCCAATAAAGTTTGGACAGTCTGAGAATACATGTCACCTCCTTGAATCCAATTGAATAAATTCCTAGATTGAAGTTCTTGTAAGAAATTTGATTCGAGATATTAAAGGTAAAATCTGGATTTGCATCACCGATAATGTTACTAAAATTACTATCGTCAGAAAAGTCAAACGAATTATCCACTTGATAACTTCCAGCTCCGTTCACTAAAAAGTTACCGTTAGCGTCCCTTAAAATGGCAGATCCAATCATAGTACCAAAAGAGAACCCTACAACTGCAGCATT
>JABSPP010000027.1 GCA_013214275.1 Flavobacteriaceae bacterium | reverse complement strand
AGCTTGGTTAAAGGGCTAAAGCCAAGCCGTACAGACAGATGTCACTCCCTCCCTATTTGAAAGTTATCATCTGTTCCCTCCTTATCTTGATTCTTGATACATTCTAAGATTACCTCGTCTGTAATATTACCACTACTCGCTACAAAATAACCTCTCGCCCACAAATGACGACCCCAATGAGAACCACTCCTGTAATATTCCATAGCAACAAAAATACTAAAAGTCTTCGCCTTAAAGGCGAGGGATTTCACCCATCCCAGAGTGAGACATTAAATGCCTAGTTTTACCAATAAAAAAGGAACTAATTAAAAGCACTATAAAAACGGTAAACACCCTTAAAATCAAAACTTGAGTGTAAGGATTAGTGATGGATATTTGTTCTAAAAAGCCAATAACAATCATTGCTATTGAAACTTGAACTACTGGTCTAATTTGTTTTTTATATTCCCAAGGCAGTTCATCCGCTGGGCTATTGCCTAGCCTCATATTTGCGAACTCTAGGATTTGATAGTGTTCATCTGCATGATAAAAACCTACACTATGATATGCTGTAAAAAGATAAACAGCACAAGCTATTAAAAAAGAATTCCTTGAAAAATTTGATGTGAAAATTGTTTTGATCAATGTGAAAGATTTTCATATCTAAAGGTACTATTTTTAATCAACTACCTCGGAGAAAGCCTCGGGGAATTAAACTCTTGACTATCCCCTGCGATTAAAAAGAGTGATTCTTTGTTTAACAAACTCATTTATCGTAGTTTCGACCTTGAAAATAAAGATTTGTCCACAACAAACTTCTAAACCCTAAAGAATATCCCAAGCAGACAACGAGCAACAATCAAAGTACACCCATCAAAAAACCAAAGACACTGATGAAACACCAAACGATCTATAATCAAAAGACGGCTCTTAGCATTAGTTTTCTGTTTGCAGCGATTGTTTTTAGCTTCTCATATGATTTTGGGATGTTTTGGGACAATGTCTTATTTGCATCAAAGATGGGCAACCAAATCTATGAAAATGGTCTTTTTAACTGGACAATGCCCAACGAATTTGATCCCGGACACCCTCCATTTTTAGGATTTCTGTTGGCGATCTTTTGGACCATTTTTGGTCATTCCTTATGGGTAAGTCATTTATTAATGTTTCCCTTTATAGTTGGAATCATTTTCCAATTACAAAAACTTCTACAAGTATATGTGAAAAACACAAAAACACGTTACTTCGGACTATTACTCATCCTAGCTGATCCCACTTTGCTAGCCTCTTTCGTTCTCGTCAATCCCGAAACCATCATCATCTTCTTTTTCCTACTAGCAGTCAATGGAATTTTGTACCATCAGAAAAAATGGAAGTTCCTAGGACTCCTCTTTTTGAGTATCATCACCTTTAGAAGTATGATGCTTTTTGCAGGAATCTTCCTGTTTCAAATGCTGCAGTCTCTCATTATCCACAGAAAAAGCTTCCGACAAACATTACATCTAAAAATATTATCCACTTACCTTCTAGCTTCGTTGCCTGGAGTGATTTTTGTCATCTGGAGGCTCACTACAAAAGGATGGCTTCAAACCCATGCAAACTCACCGTGGTCTAGCTACTGGCAGCTTCCCTCGTTCACAGAATTTTTAAAGAACATCGCTGTGCTCATTCACCGATATATAGACTTTGGACGCGTGTTCCTTCTCCTATTTTTAGTGATTTCCCTCTATTACTATCGCAAAAGAATAAAGCATCACCCCCAATACCCACAACTCCTGTTACTGTCATTCAGTTCTGTATTTTTTATCATAATTGCCGTTTTATTTTCAACCAACGCTTTCGGTCACCGTTACTTTATTGTCTCATACATCAGTTTCACATTACTCACCTTTCTTATCATTTACCAATTCATACAGTACAAAAAAACCGTATATACCTTACTTTTTCTAGGCTTACTCACAGGAAATCTATGGGTCTATCCCGAGAAAATTGCTCAAGGCTGGGATGCCACGCTTGCTCACGTCCCCTATCATTCCCTCAGAGTTGACGCCATCAATTTTTTAGATCAAAAAAAAATCAGCATTCAAGAAGTTGGAACTTTCTTTCCCAACTACAACCCCATAGACGAAATTGAACTCAACGGTGACCAACGATCTTTCTCTGCCTTTAACAAAGAAAACAACGTCGTTCTCTATGCCAATGTGAACAACCTAGATGATGAAACCTACGAAAATCTCCACAAAAACTACAAAGAGATACAACAATTTAAAAAATGGAATATCTATGTTTCAATTTTTAAAAAGAAAACTCCACCACCCCGTGATTAGACCAAAGAATAAAGATATACACATCATACCATTTCAAATATTTTGGGCGTTCCCCTGCGGGTCGCACTATTCGCTATATCTTTTTTGCCTTATCAGGACAAAAAAGGATGCCACTGCTATCCCTAACGCAGCATTCAATGTAGCTTTGTGATTATAAAGACAAAACAGAACCAATGATTTTTATCAGATCATTCTCCACTTTTATCTCATCAACAAACAAAAAATCAACCACCCAAGAGAAAACAAAAAACTCTTCAAAAGAGGTCATTGTTCAATATTTTAAAATTCCTTTCAAAAGATAAAACCCCTGACTATCACGCTGCAATCAAACACATTAACTTTGATCATCACACATTGTCATTATTGATGTTTTTTTACTCATATTTTCCTATTTTTGCTTTTTTTAATACTCAAAAGAAATCCATGAAGACAGTCCAATTTCGTGAAGCCATATGTGAGGCAATGAGTGAAGAAATGCGCAGAGACGAATCTATCTACCTTATCGGAGAAGAGGTTGCAGAATATAACGGTGCCTACAAAGCCAGCAAAGGAATGCTTGATGAATTTGGTGAAAAACGCGTTGTAGATGCTCCTATTGCTGAGCTCGGTTTTGGAGGGATTGCTGTTGGATCAGCGATGAACGGCAACAGACCCATTGTAGAATATATGACGTTTAATTTCTCTTTAGTAGGAATAGATCAGATTATCAATAATGCTGCGAAAATAAGACAAATGTCAGGAGGTCAATTCAACTGTCCTATTGTGTTTCGTGGTCCCACAGCCTCAGCAGGTCAGTTAGCAGCCACCCACTCCCAAGCCTTTGAAAGTTGGTATGCCAATTGTCCGGGGCTAAAAGTTATTGTACCCTCAAATCCATACGATGCAAAAGGACTGCTAAAAGCTGCGATTCGCGACGATGACCCAGTAATTTTTATGGAGTCCGAACAAATGTATGGCGACAAGATGGAAATCCCCGAAGGAGAGTACATGATTCCCATAGGAGTTGCAGATATCAAAAGAGAAGGTTCTGATGTTACAGTAGTTTCTTTTGGGAAAATTATCAAAGAAGCCTACAAAGCAGCCGAAGCACTAGAGAAAGAAGGAATCTCAATAGAAATCATCGATTTAAGAACGGTTAGACCCATGGATCACGCAGCTATTGTAGCATCCGTAAAAAAAACCAATCGGTTAGTCATTCTAGAAGAAGCATGGCCATTTGGAAGTGTAGCCTCAGAAATTACATTCAGAATTCAAGACGAAGCATTCGACTACCTTGATGCGCCTATCAAGAGAATCACAACAGCAGACACCCCCGCCCCTTACTCACCAGTACTACTAGAAGCATTGTTACCCAACAGCGGAGATGTTATCAAGGCTGTTAAAGAAGTATTATACAAGTAATATTGTATCTTAACCTTTGCGGTATTGTAGTTTTATCAGCGTATCCGTTGATGACATCTTCCATCTTATGAAGAAATCTTTATTCTTTTTCATTCTTCTTTGGTCACTCAAGTTTTCTTTTGGTCAAACCAAAGTAGGCGGTTATGTTATTGACGAAAACAATGAACCCATAGCCTACGCTAATGTAATTTTTAAAGGCTCTATAGAGGGAACCATCACAGACGAAAATGGGAAGTTTTATCTAGCATCCAAAAACACCTGGCAGACTTTAGTCATTTCATTTCTTGGCTACAAAACCAAAGAATATCCCCTCAAAAAAATTGCAAATTTTAATATAAAGTTGATCCTCAAAGAAGAAGAAAACACCTTAAACGAAATCGTTGTTGTTTCTGGAAAACAACCCAAAAAAAATAATCCAGCCATAGATATTCTTAGAAAAATATGGGAAAAACAACGAGAAAACGGTGTGAAAAAATTTACTCAATATCACTATAAAAAATATCAGAAGGTAGAATTTGATCTAAACGCTATCGATAGCACCTTTAAAAAAAGAAGGCTATTCAAAGGAATGGAATTCGTATTCAAAAATGTAGATACTTCAAGAATTACAGGGAAAACCTACCTCTCTGTATTTCTAAATGAATCTGTATCCGAGGTTTACGGTGACAATATTCTAAACAAAGAAAAAGAAGTCGTCAAAGGAAATAAGAATACAGGATTCAGTAACAACCAAGCGATCATTGATTTTATTGACGATCTCTACAACGACTATAATATTTACGATAATTACATCAAATTTTTCTACAAGAGTTTTATCAGCCCACTATCCAAGACAGGAATCCAGAACTACAACTATTATCTAACCGATAGCGCCTACATAGAAAACAAATGGTGCTACAATATTGTGTATTACCCTAGAAGAAAAAATGAGCTAACCTTCAAAGGCGATTTTTGGGTAAATGACTCAACATTTGCCATCAAAGAGATCAATATGCAGGCATCCAAAAATGCCAATATCAACTGGGTAAAAGACATTTACATCGAGCAAGAATTTGATATTTTAAACGATTCTGTTTTTTTGCTAAAAAGAGATTATTTCATGTCCGATTTTGCCCTAAACAAAAAAGAAAAATCTAAGGGGCTCTACGGAAAAAGAACAACTTTATACACCAATTATAAATTTAATGAAGAACTAGACGAGAAATTCTATAAGAAAAAGCAGTATAATTACGATACATCCATTTACAATCAACCTGAAAGTTTTTGGGAAACCAATCGTTTAGAGGCACTAAACAAAGACGAAAAAGGTGTTTATAAACTACTAGACACATTAAAAACAGTACCCAAGTTCAAGCGACTCTACAATACCATTGCCACTCTATCTTCTGGATATTATGAATTTGACCGTATTGACTTTGATTACGGTCCTATTTTCTCAACATTTGGGTTTAACGCAGTTGAGGGGATGAGACTGCGAACAGGCGGACGAACATATTTTAGTTACAACGATCCTTGGCGTGTAGAAGGATATTTAGCATATGGTTTTAGAGATCAGAAAGTTAAATATGGAATTCAAGCAAAAGCCCTGTTAGATAAAAAAGTACGTCTTATAATATCTGCAGGAAATCGCCGTGATGTAGAACAAATTGGCGCTTCACTTACCGCCTCTACCGATGTTCTAGGGCGAAGTAATGGTTCTTCTTCTATTGTGAATAATGGTCAAAATAATCTACTCACCAACCTTAACCTTTCAATGCTGAGTTTGCAAATAGAACCCATAAGAAATGTTGTCTTCAGTATTTCTGGAAGTTATCGCAGAATGCAATCAGCATCAGCAACCTTTAGCTTGGATTATAACAATCCCGTAACCAACACGGTTACTTCCAGTGTCAATCAATTTGAAACCATTGTTACCGCCAACTACTATCCAGGCAGAATAATCTCAGGATCAGGGGTGGAAACCCGCACGAATGCAGAACGACTTAGAAATATCTTCCTTCAACTCACCAAAGGAAGCAATGGTATTCTCGACAGTGATTTTGACTATACTATGATACAATTTGCTTACACTCAACCTTGGTTTATTGGTGGACTCGGTAGATTACGAACATCTCTAGAAGCTGGGAAAACCTTCGGAGAAGTGCCGCTATCATTATTAAGTGTAGTTCCTGGAAATCAAACTTATTTTGCTTTTTTCAACACCTTTAACCAGTTGGATTTTTATGAGTTTGTAACAGACACCTATGCATCATTACACCTAGAACATCATTTCAACGGACGCCTGTTTGCACGCATCCCCTTTATGAGAAAACTAAACCTAAGAACTGTAGTCGGGTTCAGAACTGCATGGGGTCGATTATCTGAGGAGAATATTCTTTTGAATACAACAAATAACCCCGCCCAAATTGATCTGCAAGCACCCAAAAATACCCCATACTACGAATACAGTATTGGAATAGCTAACATTTTAAAAATTTTACGAATAGATTTGAATTTTAGAGGAAATTACCTAGATGTACAAAATGCTAGAAAATTTGGGATTACCTTTACCACAGGGTTTTTCTTTTAGCAGTGGTACTCATACATCGTAGTTGGCTGCAAGGCGGAAAACCAACTGCACAAATAGCACATTTGATCTTTTGTCAACACACAAGCCAACCCTGAAAAACTAAAAGAACTATTTTTTTCCACCGCTCCCTGACTGTTAATAAGTTTGACGGAATAAATCATTGAATATCCAAAAAGACTGAATATATTTGACATTAATTGTCAAGTGTAATTAGTCAAGTGATATTTCACAAATGAAAGAAAACAAATCTATAGGCGAAATACTCCGAGAAAACAGAGAAAAAAAAGGACTGCTTTTACGACACGTTTCTGCCAAACTCGATATTGATACTGCAATACTCAGTAAAATAGAAAGAAGCGAACGAAAAGCTTCAAAAGAACAAATCTTAAAGCTTGCTGAAATATTAGATTTAGATAAGGACAATCTGCTTATTCAGTACTTGAGTGAAAAAATATTATACGAAATAAAAGATGAAGCACTTGGAAGCAAGGCACTAAAAGTAGCCGAACAAAAAATGAAATACATCAATAAAAATAAAAGCGGAGACTGATGGAATTAAAATTAGAACTATTAGAATATCAAGAAACCGCAATCAAATCCGTTGTGAATGTATTTGACGGAAACAACAAAAACACTTTTGATAATGCTTGTACTGATGGGATTCGTTCAAATATTTGTTCGCTCTCAAATGAGCAATTAGCAGAAAACATCAAATCCATTTTGCTAGAAAACGGAATTGATGAAGAAGTGGCAAAACTTGAAGAGGTGCGAGAATTGACCATAGAAATGGAAACCGGAAGAGGGAAAACCCTTGTTTACATCAAATCCATTTATGAAATGTTCAAACATTATGGATTTACAAAATTCATCATCCTTGTTCCTTCGGTTGCTATTAGGCAAGGAGTTTTAAGCACACTTTCAACTTTTGAAAAACAATTGGGAGAAATGTATGGATTTACGCCAAAGGCATTTGAATACAGCAGTAAAAGGCTGAACAAAGTAACCAATTTTGTAGAAGAACAACATCCACAAATAATGGTGATGACCTTGGCTTCTTTCAACTCGGAAGATAAAATTCTGAACCAAGCCAAAAGAGAAGACCTTTTTGCAAACATTCCTTTTATTGAGGCAATTGGGCGAACAAACCCCATTATTATGATGGACGAGCCACAAGAAGGAATGGATACGACAAATTCCATTAAACAAATTGCTAAACTCAATCCTCTTTTTAAAATTAGATATTCAGCAACTCATAAAGTTGTAAAAAACAGAACGTATCGTCTAACTCCTTACGACAGTTACAAACAAGGTTTAGTAAAAAAGATTGAAGTTTTAACAGTCACTGAAAAGAATGATGAAGCCACTTTAAAATTGGAACTATCAGAAACTAAAAACGGAAAAAATCTTATTCAAGCAAAAATTAGAGCTTGGCATCAATCAGCAAGTGGAAAGATTGAATTTAAAAATACAAAATGGCTAAAAGATGGAGATAACTTAGGGAAAGTAACGAACAACCCAAGTTATTTAAAATATACCATTAGCAGAATCAACAAAAGCCTAAGGACTGGGAAATGGTCTGTTAGTTTTCATAATGGCGTTGAGATTTTCGAAAAGCAAAACTCTAGAAGCATTCAAAGTATTTGGGCATTACAATTAGAATGGCTCATACTTCGCCACTTTACCAAAAAGCAAAAACTGCAAGAAAAAGGGATAAAATGCCTTTCGCTTATTTTCATTGATAAAGTTGCCAACTATGTAAGTGATGAGCCTATTATCAAGAACCTTTTCATTGAAAAATACAAAGACATTTATCCCAAATTTCACGATAATAAAGAACCAACATCAGAGCATATTGAAATGATTCAAGGTTCTTATTTTGCGAAAACAACAAAAAACGAATTTACTGATAATGAAACCTCAATGCGTAAAAACAAAGACGTTTTTGATGCTATTTTAAAAGATAAAGAGGGGTTAGTTTCTTATGGTGATTCTGTTTCCAATAAAATTGAATTTATCTTTTCTCATTCCGCTTTGGGTGTTGGTTGGGATAATCCGAACATCTTCAATATTGCTACTTTAAGCAATTCTTTTTCAGAAATCAAAAAACGCCAAGAAATTGGTAGAGGTTTAAGAATTTGTGTGGATACTAACGGTCAACGTATTTATGACAAGTTAAATGTGAGTGATGATGAACGAATTAATCAACTAACTGTAATTCCAAATGAAACTTATGAAACTTTTGTAACACAATATCAAGAGGAAATAAAAGAGGTTTATGGTGACTCTGGTGCAGGTGCAGGAATGACCCATACACACAAAGGAGAAAAACAAAATAAAGTTCACTTTAAGCGTAGCGAAAATAACAACATTAATAAAGCCTTTAAACGATTTTGGAATGCTTTAGCTAAGAAAACAAATTACACCATAAGTTTTGATGAAACATCTTTGATTAAAAGAAGCCAAGAGGCTTTGAATACTATTGAAATTGCTGATTATGTAGCAGAAGTAAGTAGTAGAACCATTGGTTCAATTTCAGAAGAAGGCATTAAAGATGAATTTAGAGGTAAAGAAAACTATAAACTAAAAGCTTATTTTTCAGCGTTGGATTTAGTAAAAGAAATAAGTGAAAACACAGGATTAAGCTATAACACAACTATAAAAATTATAGAAGAAACAAATCTCGAAAATTTCGCTAAAAACCCACCTCAGTATATTCATCAAGCATCCGTCTTAATTAAGAATATTGAATTGGAAGAAATGATAAGAGGTTTAGATTATCATTTAACAAACGAAACGTTCCCTTTTGAATTTAACGACTTTGTAAAACAAGTGGATAGTTCTCAATATCGAGATACTCCAAATAGAGGTTTTTATAGCCGAATGCTTACAGATAGTGATGTAGAAAGAAGTTTTGCTTTAGGAGCAGATTTGGATGACGAAATCATTTGTTTTATGAAGCTCCCTGCCTATTACAAAATTCCAACTCCTATTGGAAATTACAATCCCGATTTTGGTATAGTGATGAAACGTAAAAGTTTGAGAGATGGGAAAGAGAATGGGTTCTACTTCGTCATTGAAACCAAAGGAACAAACGACATCAACAATAAAAAAGCATTGAAAGAAAGTGAGATTTATAAAATTGAATGTGCTTTAAAACATTTTGCCACATTAGGATTAGAAGCACACTACAAAGCACCTGTTAAAGATTACCAATATTTTAAAACAGAAGCTACCAAAGACATTAACGCATTAATTGAAGAAGCATGATGAGTAACGAGATACAAAATACAGAAAATCCAATGGGAAATGTGCAATCTCACGATTGGAACAGAGAACGATTGGAACAATTAAAGCAGTTAATGCCAGACCTTTTTACCAATGATGGCGAACTGAACGTTAACGAACTCAAAAAAGTAGTTGACCCTAAAAGTGTAAACGAAACAGAACGTTACGAATTTAGATGGTTTGGAAAAAGCAATGCCAAAAGAGAAGCTTTTACTCCTACTGATGCTACGCTTGTGTATGAGGAGGCAAGAAGTGTAAACCCAACCGAAAGTGAAAACCTAATAATTGAAGGAGAAAACTTAGCAGTATTAAAATTACTAAGCAACAGTTATCGGGAGCAAATAAAATGTATATACATAGACCCACCTTACAATACAGGAAAAGATTTTGTGTATTCTGATAGTTGGAAACAAGACAAGGCCGAATATTGGGAAGATGCTGAAACGACCGAAAACGGTTATAAAATAGATACCAATGCGGAAACGGACGGACGTTTTCATAGTAATTGGCTCAATATGATGTATAGCCGATTATTAATTGCAAGGCAATTACTCCGTGAAGATGGGGTTATGTTTATTTCTATTGATGATAATGAAGTGCATCATTTGCGAAAATTGTGTGATGAGGTTTTTGGAGAAGAAAATTTTATTGCTCAGCTAATTTGGAAGAAAAAGCAAGGAGGTGGCAATGATTCCAAAAATGTTATAGTAGAACACGAATATGTTCTATTATATTCAAAGAATGCTGAATTATGTAATTTAAACATTGATAAGAAGTATGAATTAGATGATGAATTATACCCATTTAAAGATGAAAATGGAGAATATGGGCTAATTACGTTAGATAAATCATCTATTCAATTTTCTGAAAGTTTGGTTTTTGAAATAACTGATAATGATGGAAATGTATACTTACCCCGAGTGGTTAAAGGAAAACAATCTTGTTGGAGATGGGGAAGACAAAAAGTAGATAATGATTTTGATAAGTTAGTATTTAAAAATGGAAAAGTTTATACTAAGTATTATAGACCCGACGGAATTACAGCAAAAAGTTTGCTAGTTGATACAAGATTTGGAAGAACTGAATCTGGTCAAGATGATATAAAGAAGATGTTTAATAATGATGCACCTTTTTCATATCCTAAGCCAATTTCATTAATTCAACACCTATATGAAATTAGTACAAACCCCAACGATCTCATCCTAGACTTCTTCGCAGGCTCAGGAACAACAGGACAAGCAATAACGGAACTAAACCAAGAAGGTGCTTCGACAGGCTCAGCACAAGTTGGAAACAGAAAATACATTTTAGTACAATTACCTGAACAAACAAATGAAAAAAGTGAAGCCTATAAAGCAGGTTATAAAAAAATAAGCGATATCACCATTGAGCGTAACAAACGTGTAATAGAAAAAATCATTAAAAAAAAGAAAGACACAACGCCTGATTTGTTTAGCAAAAAAGAAAGTGAACAAGAGCCATTAAAAGGTTTAGGTTTTAAAGTGTTTAAACTTCAAAAATCAAATTTCCCAAGAGTAGAGTTTGCACCCGACCCTGAAAAAACGTCAGCAGAAAATATTGAGCTACTAAAAAAATACATCAAAGACAAAGAAGCTCAGT
>JABSPP010000269.1 GCA_013214275.1 Flavobacteriaceae bacterium | reverse complement strand
AAGCGCTGCGACTATCGCAAAACAAAGAGGAATTTCTTTGGAAAAAGTATTCAACGGATAAATCTAGGACGATGGCAAAAATTAAAATACGGCAAATAAAAAGTCAAATCGGTCGCCTCAAGAATCAAAAAAGAACACTAGAGGCTCTAGGTTTACGTAAAATGAACCAAGTAGTGGAGCATGAAGCTACCCCACAAATCCTTGGAATGATAGATAAGGTTAAACATTTAATTTCCGTAGAGGAAACGTAACATAAGACATTTGAGATGAGTTTACACAACTTAAAACCAGCTGCTGGATCAACTAAAGCAAGTAAAAGAATTGCAAGAGGTGAAGGCTCTGGTCATGGAGGAACTGCTACAAGAGGTCACAAAGGAGCTAAATCTCGTTCGGGTTATTCAAGAAAAATTGGATTCGAAGGAGGGCAAATGCCTTTACAAAGACGCGTACCGAAGTACGGTTTTAAAAACATTAATCGCAAGGAGTATACTGGAGTCAATTTAGACACGCTACAAGTATTAGCTGACAACGGAAAAATTGACAGTATTGTTAATTTAGATGTATTAGTTGCCAATAGATTGGCAAGAAAGAATGATCTAGTGAAGATACTAGGTCGGGGTGAGTTAAAAGCAAAACTTAATATTACTGTTCACAAATTTACTGCAACGGCTAAAGCAGCCATAGAAGCTGCTGGTGGTGAAGCTATCACTCTATAAGATTCTCGAATAATATGAATTTATTCAAAACATTAAAAGATATCTGGAATATTGAAGAATTAAGACAAAAAATTCTTCTTACTCTCGGTTTGGTCGCTGTTTACCGATTCATGGCTGGTGTTCCACTTCCAGGAATTGATCCGTTACAATTGACTGCGCTCAAAGAAAGTGCTGCCGGAGGCATTCTAGGATTGTTAAACGCCTTTACAGGAGGAGCGTTTTCAAGGGCGTCTATCATGGCATTGGGAATCATGCCCTATATTTCTGCTTCTATCGTAGTTCAGTTGATGGGAATTGCAGTTCCCTATTTACAGAAACTGCAGAAAGATGGTGAAAGTGGTAGAAAAAAAATTACACAAATCACCAGATGGTTGACAATTTTGATCACAATGGTTCAAGGGCCTACTTATATCACAGCCATCATGACCCAGTTCGATTTACCTGCTGAAGCTTTTCTAGTAGATGGTCCTACCTTTTGGATTTCATCAATGATCTTGTTAACATCAGGAACTATTTTTGCTATGTGGTTGGGAGAGCGTATCACAGACAAAGGGGTAGGAAATGGTATTTCATTACTCATTACAGTTGGTATTATTGCTAATTTTCCATCTGCTTTTTTACAAGAGTTTGTCGCTAAAACTACAAATACTGAGGCTGGTGGGTACATGATGATATTGATCGAAGTATTTGTGTGGTTTATTGTCATCTTGCTGTGTGTATATTTGGTCACTGCAGTTCGTAAAATTGCTGTACAATATGCACGAAGAAAGGTTTCAGGGGGTGCGCTACAGAACGTAGCTGGGTCGAGGGATTATATCCCACTAAAACTAAATGCTGCTGGCGTTATGCCTATTATCTTTGCACAAGCTATCATGTTTTTACCGGCTTACATTGGAAGAAAGTATCCAGATTTAGCTGAATTACAGGACATCAATGGGTTGTGGTACAACATATTATTTGCCGTGTTGATTATCATATTCAGTTATTTCTACACTGCCATCACTATTCCCACCAATAAAATGGCTGAAGATTTGAAAAAAAGTGGTGGGTTTATCCCGGGGATAAGGCCAGGGAAAGACACAGCAGATCGTCTAGATACGGTCTTGTCTAGAATTACATTTCCTGGATCGTTATTTTTGGCGGGATTATCAATACTTCCTGCTATCGTTGTTCAATTTGGAATTCAACAGAGCTGGGCGTTGTTCTTCGGAGGCACATCATTAATTATTATGGTTGGAGTTGCAATCGATACCATTCAACAAATCAACTCGTACTTGTTAAATCGTCATTATGATAGTTTGATGAAGTCGGGAACGAGTAATAGAAAAACAGTTAAGTAAGTTATGGCTAAACAACCTGCAATTGAACAAGAAGGAACTATCACTGAAGCGTTGTCAAACGCGATGTTCCGTGTAGAACTAGAAAATGGACATATTGTAACTGCTCACATCTCTGGGAAGATGCGTATGCACTACATTAAGTTACTCACTGGAGATAAAGTAAAGCTAGAGATGAGTCCCTATGATTTAACTAAGGCTAGAATTACTTATAGATTTTAAAAAACTAAAACTGATGAAAGTAAGAGCATCAATAAAAAAAAGAAGTGCCGACTGTAAAATTGTTCGCAGAAAAGGCAAGTTATACGTGATTAACAAACAAAATCCTAGATTTAAACAAAGACAAGGGTAATGGCAAGAATAGCAGGGATAGACATTCCAAAAAATAAAAGAGGAGTTATTGCACTAACTTACATCTTTGGTATAGGAAAAAGCAGAGCTAAAGAAGTTTTGGCTAATGCAAAAGTAGATGAAGGCATCAAAGTTCAGGACTGGACAGATGCTCAAATTGCTGCGATTAGAGAACAAGTAGGTACCTATACCATAGAAGGTGAGTTGCGCTCTGAAGTGCAGCTGAACATTAAACGTTTAATGGACATTGGATGTCAAAGAGGAATCCGTCACAGAATTGGTTTACCTCTAAGAGGACAGAGAACAAAAAATAACTCTAGAACTAGAAAAGGTAAGCGTAAAACTGTTGCAAACAAAAAGCAAGTAGGTAGATAATGGCACAAGGAAGATCTGATAAAGGAAAGAAGCGTGTAGTTAATGTGG
>JABSPP010000268.1 GCA_013214275.1 Flavobacteriaceae bacterium | reverse complement strand
GTGCAGAAGAAGCTAATGTGGTACTTGATACCTAGTATTATTTTGTTGTCGGTAATTTTAACCGTGACAATTTTTTTAACCAAAAATACTCCAGAGCCAACGATTTCAAGTTCAGAGTACACAGCTACTCCGGTTTTTATGGCTGGAAGCCCTCATCAATCGGATCATCTACCATTTGACTGGTCAATTTACCTAGATCCTGCACGACCTGAGTTTTGGGCTGATGGTGCTGATGGAGTATTACCAAGACCTTTTTTGTACCTTGCTGCCTATCCTACAAAAGAAAATGCTGAAAAGCTCGTTGCTTGGCAGAAAGCCCAATGGGACGCAATTCGAGAAGTCATAAAGTCTCTTGGTGGTGAGAGTGAGTTAAACATATTCCATGAATATCTAGGCACTGATTTTATAGAAAATGCGGCAAAGCATGACGAGGGATACAAATTAGCAAAGGCATATGAAAGTAAATTAAACGGAGGTGAATTGACAAGCAATGGTCAGTTAGATTGGTCAAAAGTTGGAATTGTTTTTATTTACAGATCTGGATGCCCAGCATGTAAAAAGGCCAAACCATCAATTGAGCTAATAAAGAGCATGGGTGCTAAAGTTTACACTTTTCAAGTGGACTATAAGGACCAATCACCCATGTTTGTAGATTCCATTAATTACGAAGGGGAATGGATTGAAGAACTCCCATATAACGGAAGCACACCGTTTTATTACA
This sequence comes from Flavobacteriaceae bacterium, assembly GCA_013214275.1. Taxonomy (GTDB): domain Bacteria; phylum Bacteroidota; class Bacteroidia; order Flavobacteriales; family Flavobacteriaceae; genus Polaribacter. The sequence continues at coordinate 2,120 of JABSPP010000268.1, read as the reverse complement.
TTAAAGTTGATGGATACCAACCCCAATTTGCTGACTCTTACATGACCTTAATGGACATTAAGACCCATATTCAAGAAATAATAGGAGATTAAAATGGCAAATTTACTAAAGAAAATCGATCACTGGCTAATGGTTTTGTCGGCATTTATGTATACAAAAACAATTTTTGGTGCTGACCCTGTTGAGATAAAGATTGGCGAGGCAACTGACCTCGAAGACATTACATTTATCGATAAAATTCAAACTTTGGGAATAGGTGTTCTAATTTATGCTCTAGGCCCAATTGCGGGATCATATACGATTTACGAAGGAATTAAGGCTTTTAAAGGTACATCAAGGGGATCGGAAGAGCGCAATCAAGCAATGGTAATGGTTGCAGTTGGGGCAGCTCTATTTGCACTTGGTCCAATTATTAGTCAGATAGTAACCTACTTGAAAGATTAAGGTCCATAAATGCCTGAGAATTATGACAAATATAAGACATTCACAAGACATGACACTAATCGCAAGATAGACCATGTGGTTATTATGCATAAAGGCTACACCAAATCAGAAATCGTTGCAGGCTTTCTGATTTTTGCGCCTGGCATCTATACCATGACTATAAAGTGGTGGTTGATGCCTCTTATACTTCCTTTCTGCTTAATTGTCCCATTTGTAATGAAATGGGTTAGGGAAAACTTTCCGCGCAATGCTGTAATACATAAACTTTGGTACTTAGGACAGTATAAGCAAACAGAGAAACAGATCAAAAGACCGCAAAAGACATTCTTGGCGAGGTAAATGATATGTCTGATAAAAGAAAAGAAGACAGAAAAAAAATTGATAATTCTTTGAAGAAAATCAAAGTGGATCTCAAAGACCTAGCAGATGGAAAGCTAGATCTACCACCCTCTCTAATAGTTACGTCCTTTTTGCTTAAACGCTTAAGAAGTCAGAGGATATTTTTTATCACAATTTCCGTGATTTTAGCTGGTATCATTTGCTACCAATCATTTGAGAATGCAGGATTGATCGAACAAATAAAGAATAAGTCATTCTTTTTGGTGCCAACAAACATTGCAGAAATCACGAGGGTTCGACCCAATAGCCTAGATGATGAGAGAATTTATGAATTTGCCGAATGGTTTATCGATGAGTACGGGAATATAACTTACGATCACTCCGAAGCTAAATTGAAGACCTTAACCAAATACATGCACCCTTCAATGAGAGCCAGGTTCATGCGAGAATTTCGCTCCAAGATGGATTTATACCAAGCTCGAAAAATTGATGAGGTTTTTACTTTTGAAAAGGTCGAATCATATGACAGAAAGAGCGAAAAAATCGCCCACATGAACAGGACGGTTTACGTAGTTTCAGTTTGGGGAAAAGTTAGAAAATACGTTGAAGGTAGGGTTACCGTTCCATATAGCGAGCTAATTACAGTCAAATTTCAAACCTCACACATTACGGGAGAGAAAAGCTGGCTATTTGAAGTTGTTGATATAACAAGGAAAACAAAAAAACAATTGGATGATGAAAGAATTTCGAGGGCGAGCAGTCGTTAGTTAAGGAGGAACTCATGAATAGATGGAAGCCAATATTTTTATCAGTCATAAGTATTGCAATTTTTTCAGTACTTCAACCCGATAAATTGGTAGGTGAGGATATTACTGTGCATAGGGGAGAAATAGTCTCCGTCCCAATTAACCCAAAGCTAGGCACACTAATTGAATTCCCAAGAGCAATACAGGTGGTCTCGGACACCGAACACTATTTAGTATCTAGTGTTGCTACAACGGTAGATAAAAAGAGTCAGAAGCCCATTGATGTGACTATTGTGAAAGTGAAACCAAGAAGATCTGGTCGCATCGAGGATGTGCCTTTTGTCCTGACAGGAAAGAAAACCGTCACACTAAGATTTCTAACTGTAGCAGGAGCGTCAAAGCATCACCGCATTAAATTCCCTGCGCCTATCCATACCGACCTAACTAACAACGGACGATTTCTGGAAAAAGAAGTTCGTCTTATGAAATACATGCTAAATGACCAACAAGGTAAGGGTTTTTCAAGAGAAGTGTTAGATAAGCCACTAAAAATTGAAGGGTATGGAGATAAGGTGTCCATAGAAATTATCC
>JABSPP010000267.1 GCA_013214275.1 Flavobacteriaceae bacterium | reverse complement strand
CCATAGTGCTAATACCGATAGGATTCCACTTTGGAAAACCATCTTTGGAAACAGTCACCCTACATATTTCCGCTAGCTGTTCGTTGTCTTTTGTTCTTTCAAGAATGGTTTTTTCAAGATGGTTTAAAAACTCCCTTATAGTCTTCCTTGGCCGCGTAGAGGGGTGCGTTTCTCTAAAGTGTTTTTGAATAAATCCTGCGACTTCTTCCCAAAATATTTTCTTTCGATTCATATAGTTTGATTTAAGGGTTACGATCGTTCAACGTCTTCGCAGCTAACTTCGAATCAACAGCGAATATTTAGCCTTATCGTCTTCTGACATTTGCAATGATTAACTAGATAATCATTAATTAAAAGTAACCAATTAAATTATTAAATCCTTATGAAACCAGAAAAAATAGAGGTAGGAAAAGGCGGAGTCCTGAACCTCCAAAAGATCGGAAGTTACCAACCCGTAAGATTGAGATGGTTCCTTTTGATCGTGAAAACGATTTAAAGATCAAAAAGCATGATGTGCTTATAAGTGCACTTACAAAAACCTTAAAGCAAAAACCCAAAGACGTTCGAAGGTTTCGTTTAGACGTGGTCAAGCAGGAGATTACAAATCTCTGCGAAAAAACCATGCATAGCATTCAAGGTGATTTATCGGCACTACGATTGAACGTAGATCAGGGCAAATCATATTTGGAGAAAATGCTCGGCAAGTTTGACAAAGAACAGTTAGAGCAAAAATATGCTAAAGATCACCTTCGAAGCACCCTGGAAGCGATCCAAGAAGACAGAAATAAACTCACCGAGTATGTGAAAACGCAGAAGGCAAAACGCCATCTATTATTAGAGCAATTAAAACAATTAAAACACGAAACCAATGATATCTTATTCGAAAAATACAAAGGCAAAACACCGCAAAAATTCTGGTACAACAGATAAAAGATCAAAGCTAAGTATCTACAAAGTTTTTATCGGCACAATCACATTTGTTGAATTTGTCCTAACCTATTTCGGACTTCAACATTTAGGCGGAGAAAGCATCCCAAATGGATTATTGTTTCCCCTTTCTTTAGCGTTGTCTTTTGCCATGATGTTCTCGGCGCATTATGCTGGAGAAGCGCTGCGACATCGTCAAAATAAACCAACGATCATTGCTTTTGGTTTGGGTGGAGTGTTTTTACTGGTCATCGCCTATATCAGATCCGCTGCCGATGGGTCATTCATGCTCACCCTAGCGAACATAGGGTTTTACGGCACGATTGCTTTTGTAAGTTATCTCAGAGCTAAGGATCAACCGTTTTTTGATAAGCAGGACAAGGTTGAAAAATTCAGCCATGAAGATGCTCATATCCAATCTGGTATTGAAGTACAAGAGACTTCCCATAATGATAAAGAGAAGATGAGAATAGAAGATAGTGAAGACTATGCGGCTAATAAAGCCCAAAAAGAGTTGGATGATATAAACGATAGCATTACACAAGCGGAAGGCATCATCGCAAGCATTGATCACTATGAGTTACAAAGAGCAAACGAGATAGAAGACATCCAAAAGGAAGCCCTAATGGACTGCATTAGATATAATCAAGATTAAAAATAATACAACCATGAAAACACGATACCTAATCCCAATGACAACACTCTTGTTGTTATTGGGGTGCTCATCACCCAAGCAAAGTGAAAGGGTGCTGATTATAGACAAGACAGAAAAGTATATGCCCCTAGATGCGCAAAGCATATTTGATCTCTACAAAGGCATCCATTATGGGCGGATCACCATTACCGAGACCATAGATCAATCGGTTTCCGACAGCAGTATTATTTACAAACAGAAAAGTCCCTCTTATCTGTTTCGGATAGAAAATAAAGAGCGAGAAAAAGAAGTGAATTTCGAAAGAGATTTTATGCGAAAATTTCAGCTCTTTAACCAGCCTTCCGGTCAATTAGAGGAAAGTTATGTTTACAGTGTTCTTGCCCGTGAGTTAAAAAGGCTGGCAAGTTCGACAGCAGATGATAGATCGGTTCTCATCTTCGGAGATTTATGCGAGAACACACATAATTTTCGCTTTTATGATTACCGAGAATCTCCCATTCGGATTTTAGAGGATTATGATCTCATTGTAGAAATACTAGAAAGACATTACCCCAATTTAAAGGGCGTGGATTTATCAGGTATCACAATTTCAGTGGTTCATCATCCTGATAAAGAGAACGACGAGTTACTTCGCTACGTTCGGGAATTTTGGTCAAGATACTTCCAGTCAAGACATGCGGAAATAGAGTTTGTAACGAGTTTAGAAAATAGCTCATTAATACGAGGATTATGATTACTCAAAAATCCAATCATAGCATTACACCGCGCAAAACGGTTAAAATTTCAGATGCTTCTATTATAGTTGCCGCAGTATATTTAACACAATTTTGGAAAACACTATTGTATAAATCTTGGAAAGAAACGCTCTTACTTTTAGTCAGATACTATTTCCGATTTAACAAAGCCATACACGCAATGTTGTTTTGGTCACCCATTCGTTTTAGAACAGGAAATGGAACCATTGGAATACTTGCTATAGTATTTGGGGTAAGTCTACTATTGAGTTGTAATAGTACGAATGTGCCTGTTTTATTAAAACCTTTTGCCGCATTTTGTGTTCCAATAGTTCCGTTTTTTAAAACACAGGACGAACTTTACCAGTTGGTTTTCACCCAAATTCACTCGCACTATTTATTGATCTATACAGGATTATTTATCGTATCAGGATGCGTTCATTTGATACTCATCTGGCTTGGATTTTCTAATCCAAGTCAGACCAAGCGAGGGAATAGTCTAATCGTTTTGGTGCTTTCAAGATGGATGCCTGTC
>JABSPP010000266.1 GCA_013214275.1 Flavobacteriaceae bacterium | reverse complement strand
GTTGTCGTCGTCGCCGTCGTCATCGTCTTCCTCCTCCTCCTCCTCCTCCTCCTCCTCCTCCTCCTCCTCTTCTTCTTCTTCGTCTCCTCCTGCATCGCCTCTCTCTGCTTCCGTCAGGATCTCAACTGGTTCGTGGAGATGCTGGCAGTAATTCTGCCATAAGTTTTTTATATGAAGCAATCGATTTGGCGAAAAAAAATAAAGATCGGCAGATGGAATTTGACGCCTATCTCTTAATCGCTGATTTCTATGTTGATTTGAAGAAACACAATTATACGGCTGAATGGCTGAAAAAAGCTGAAAAAAGCCTTTTGTTTGTTAACGATAATGCTAATCGAAGTGCATTCCACCTGGTTAGCGCTGATGCTTTGGATTCAAGACACTTGGATAAAAGTGGAGGTCTGGTCCGAGATTCTGTAGAAAAACATCTTGGAGCGATTGAACACGTAGATCAATCCATAAAGTATGCGAAACGCGCCATTAAAGATGGACAAGAAAATCAGTTGTACTTTAATATGCTGACAATTTATCATGTTCGAGCAGATCAGACCAATAAACTTGAAGAACAACTTAAATACACACTACTCGGCTTGAGCTATACAACCACGTATACCCACCCCTGGAGTATCGGGCAAGAACAACTTAGATTAGCGCGTATTTATTCTGACATGGGTAAACAGTCGCTGGCAAAACCCTACCTTGATTCGGCTCGAATAACAATGGGCAGCATTGAACTCCTTCCTGAAATACTTAAACACCGAATTTATGAAGCCAGCTACTTTTACCATAACTCCTTCCAAGAACTAGACTCAGCCATATATTATCTAGGACTAACCTATGAAGCTGAAAAAAAAATTCGGGAAGATGAGGCACTTGTTGAATTGAAATTGAATGAATCGAAATTTGATGATGCAAAGCTGAAACTGACCATCCAAGAACAAAAAGTGAAGTTGATAAAAAAGGAAAAAAGAACACAAATCCTACTCTTCACGGCTATATTTGGAATTATCGTAGCTATAGTTGTAACCATATTCTTGCTTCGTGCCAGGTTAAAAAGGAAGAGGATCAAGGCACTCGTAATTCAATTAGAACAGAATGTTGACGAAAAGACGACGTTGATTCAAGAGGTTAATCACCGCGTAAAGAACAACCTGCAAATGATCATCGCTTTTGTAGATGCGCAAGCAAGAAACAACAATGAAAAGGAAACCATCTATTTTAGCAACAGCATCAGAAAGCGAATTCGAGCGGTTAGTCTTGTTCATGAATTGATTATGGAGGAAGATAAATTGTCTGGTGTGTACTTTAAAGATTATTTGGAAGAATTGGTGCAGGAGTTAGAGTCCATAGACCACGAAGGTGGAGCTTTGCATTTGGAAACAGATTTTGATCCGATTGTTTTTGGGTTGTCTACAACCATGTATCTGGGAGTGTTATTTACTGAGCTATTGACAAATTCGATGAAATACGCCACTAACAACCAAGAAGACCTGTACATTTGGATCTCTCTAAAACGATCATCAGATGGATTACTTCTTAAGTATCGAGATTCAGGCCCTGGTATACCTGATGCTATTTTGAAGACGAAACAATCAACAAAATCTATAGGACTCAGCCTAATAGATTCTATGGCCAAACAATTGGACTCAACCCTGGTCTATAATCGAGACGACGAAAGTCATTATCAGTTGAGTTTTCCCGTTCCAGATGACAGTATTTCTAGCTAGATTTTAGCTTTGTAATGTCCTCATCTTATCAAGAAGTCTATCTCGATATTTGGGACCAATTGGAATTTTTATTCCAGAAATAATTGCCTTTGTTTTGCTAATACTTTCAACACTCTCAGGGTTGATCGCATAGCTCCTATGAATCCGAATCATTTCATTCTCCTCAAAAAGATCAATCAAGGCATTCATGGGTTGGCGTAAAACAATGTTACGTTCCTTGAGAAAGATGGTAACGTAGGATCTTGCTGCTTCTAAATACAGTATTTGGTTCAACATGATCCATTCAAGTTGTCCGCCATTATTGATCTCTACTTGCCGATTTTCGGAATTTCTATGCTGAATCCTTATTTTCACCAACTCAAGTGCAATGAACAAATCATCGAAAGTAAAAGGTTTGGTAATGTATCCTAAAGGAGCCATTTCCATGGCCTGTTTAATTGTATTCTTATCTGTACTAGAAGTTAAAAATAGAAAAGGAATATTGTGATTGCTGTATAGTTCATTCGCTACATCCAATCCACTACGTTCGCCTTTTAAACGGATATCTACTATAAAAAAATCCGGAATTTCGACTTTGATTTGAGCAATGACTTCTTCAAAACGTCCAGCCACTCCTAGTACCCTATGGCCCATATCTTCAAGATGCATGGCAATGTTTTCGGCAATCAAAACCTCATCTTCAACAATTCCTATTTTCAATTTATTCAAATACAAAAGTAGTTTTTAGGCCTTAATATAAGAATGAATTCTTATATAAGTTCAGGGCAAACGCATTAAAAGTTGACGCGTAAATGTTGATAACTATTTGATAATCAATTAATTAAGCGTAATTCAAGTGAGTAATAATTTGTATACTTATCTTATAATCAGATGTATAAGTTATGAAAAACAAAAGTATTATTGAGCTTCTTTCAAAAATGGAAGATCATAGAATTGAAAGAAAAAAAGAGCATCTATTGACCGATATAATTGTCATTACGATGTCTGCTGTGATTTGTGGTGCTGAAAACTGGAATCAAATCGAAATATTTGGAAAGTCAAAACACGATTGGTTTAAGACATTTTTAAAGCTGCCAAACGGCATACCTTCGCATGATACATTTAACAGATTTTTCGCCGTTTTAGATCCTGATA
>JABSPP010000265.1 GCA_013214275.1 Flavobacteriaceae bacterium | reverse complement strand
TTTAATTGGTCTATTTATAACCTCTTTAAAGTAATTGGCAGTTTCAAAAATAAGATCGATGTCGTTCTTGTTAATGTATTTGATTCCTAATAAATGTTCTACACTTAACTGCTTCATAATGAGTTGCTGTCTATAAATACTGCGTCTTTTTTGTGGAGACTCTTCCAGTTTACAATGACACGTTCTTCATTAATGGCATCCACCTGCCTGCCTTTGTAATTGGGTTGGATGGGAAGGTGTCTGCTAAATCTTCTATCGATTAAGACCAAAAGTTCCACACGGTCTGGCCTTCCATAAGATTGGATGGCTGTTAAGGCAGCTCTAACACTTCTTCCAGAAAATAATACATCATCTATTAAAACTACTTTTTTATTTTCGATCAAGAAATCTATTGCTGTGTCTGTTGCTTCCAAAGGTTCATCTCTTCTTCTAAAATCGTCTCTGTAGAAGGTAATATCTAAAAAACCTAGCTTAAGATTCTTTACTTTATAATCGTTTTCGAGAATAAGAGCTAACCGTTTCGCTAAATGCGTTCCGCGGGGCTGAAGCCCAATAAGAACACTATCTTTAAAATCGTTGTGATTTTCAATTAACTGACAAGCCAATCGATGTAGGATGATTTCTATTTCTTTTGAGTTGAGTAGTACTTTTTTGCTCATGAGAAATGTGTCGTTTCAACTAATAACAACCCAAGGGCAAAGCTAGTGTAAAAAACATGGATACGCAAGCTCATTAAATGATGTACATGGAGTGTTGTTTGATAGGTAATGAATGGTTCTGAAGCACAACAACCAATCGTTTAATTTGGAGCATGATTCAGATGATCCTTTGTTTGTTCAACCGCAGGGCAATAGCCAAAGGTTCAATTCCCAAGGGCTTGCCTCGAAATAATTAAAATAGTTTCCTTTGAATACTTCGTGGACTTGACCCATAGTTAATAATTGATTTATGCCATGAGTGTTGGTGGTACTTACAACGATTTTTAAAAAACGACTGATCCTGCTTATCGCGAAGTTAAACAGGTGTTCTAATGCCGCGTTAGCAATAGCAGCGGCATCCTTTTTTGTCCTGTACAGGCAAAAAAGATATAGCGAATAGTGCGACCCGCAGGGGAACGCCCCTAATAATAGCGAAAGAACTAACGGAGAGTTATTCCTGAAGCATGGTGTTTTGAGACCTGTAAGTTGAGTTGGATTCATATTAATAGGCTGTTTTAGTTGTTAATTAATTTGTTGAAAACAAAACCAGATGTATTTGAAGGAGCACAAGATGAATAGTACATTTAAAAATAATTCAAATCATTATTGTGTATGCCGTTATCCAAGTTTGAATCGATGCTCAAAACAAATAGTATTTATTTTTTTGATTTAGCAGAATTTGAGGAGATTATCATTCACTATCTCGATACAGGAAAACACTCATTAGCAAAAAAAGCTGTAAAATTCGGATTAGAGCAGCATCCCACTTCGGTTGACTTAAGATTGCTAGAAGTTGAAATTTTAATTTTTGATAATCATTTAGAACTAGCCTCAAAAAAAATCTTGAAAATTGAGCAGCTGGTTCCCAATAATGAAGAAGTTTACATACAAAAAGCTACAATTTTATCTAAGAGTGGAAGGCATAGAGAGGCTATTCAAAATTTAAAAATTGCGTTAATGCACACAGATGATAAGCAGGATATCTGGTCTATGATGGGAATGGAATACTTATATATTGATGATTTTGACAGTGCACGCCTAAGTTTCTCTAAATGCATTGATAATGATTATGAAGATTATTCTGCGCTCTACAATGTGGTGTATTGTTTTGATATGGTTGATAAACATGAGGAGGCGATTCATTTCTTAAATCAATATGTCGATAAAAATCCTTATTGCGAGGTGGCATGGCATCAGTTAGGAAGGCAATATTTTACAATGGAAATGTATAAAGAAGCACTCTCGTGTTTTGATTATGCAGTATTGATTGACGAATCTTTTTTAGGAGCCTATTTAGAGAAAGCAAAAATTTACGAACAGCTAGAAGATTATGAAAATGCCATTAAAAACTACTCAATCACGTTAGAGCTAGACGATCCTACAGCTTTTGCATGCCTTCGAGTAGGAAAATGTTATCAGCAACTTGGAAAAAATGATTTAGCGACAACCTATTACAAAAAAGCAGTTCATGAAGATCCATTACAAGACAAAGGTTGGATTTTACTTGCAGACTTGTGCTATGAAGAAAAGAACTACAATAAAGCACTTTATTATGTTACCAAAGCTCTGAAAATTGATAATGATCACTCGGTGTACTGGAGAAAGTATGCAGATATCAACTTAGAATTAGACCTTTATCAAGAGGCAGTTAAAGGCTTCGAGACCTGTCTTCGGTTGGGTGATGAATCTTTATATAATTTTATCGCTCTATCCGATCTTCTACTTCTTTTAGAGCACTTCAACGATGCTGTGGATGTCCTACACAAAGCAAGAAAACTGCACGAGAACCATGCAGAAATAGAATATAGGCTCTCTGGATTGTTTTTTATCTTATCAAAGCCGACTCACGGAACAGCGCATCTAGCCCTTGGGATGAAAATAGACTACGAGTATCATGCGGTAATAAAAGAACTATTTCCTTTGGTATTTCAGCGACAAGATGTGCAACAACTCTTGGAAAATTTCAATACATCCATCAAGTAGCGTCTTTCCTTTGACCAAAAGTATTGAGCAGTTTTCTAACTCAGTTTTGTTGTCATAGGGCGTTCCCCTGCGGGTCGCGCTATTCGCTGTATCTTTTTTGCACTTTTCAGGCAAAAAAGGATGCCGCTTTTATCGCTTCTATGTTGTAATCCTAGAAAAAGTTCAATAATTTCTTTCCTTTGGTTTC
>JABSPP010000264.1 GCA_013214275.1 Flavobacteriaceae bacterium | reverse complement strand
TCCCTTCAGTTGTGCTTTCATCATTTCTCTCCTCTTCTTGCCCTATAAACCCAGATAATCAATCAATATCAAAATGTCCATTTGTCTGCCATCCTTTAGATCTTTGCCCTACTATTTTTTTCTCAAAGTTCGCTTGAGCATGACCTTTCTTGTTTTTATATGCCGGGGGACGATACTGTCTCATACCGTTATGACTAATCCAAGCTTTTCCATTGCTTGATAGCCTCGCACCTTTTCCAACCCAAGCTGCGCCCATTTCACGAGCTTCCTCTCTAGTTCCGGAACCAATATTAAAATTACCGTTGCCCCTTGAGACCTCTCTAAGCATGCCGTACAATCGTGCTGTCTTACGCCTATCCTGTAATTGTGCGACGTTGCCATTAAAATCTATTCTTTTAAGTCCTTTAGGAAATAGCCCAAGCAATTTCCTGGCTTTCCCTACAGCGATAATTGCTTCTCCCTTAGCGTATGAATAATAACCATTGTTCAGGTCCTGCTTTAAATAGTCGAGAAAGCTAGTTATAAAGATATTAGCCTCTTCCCTTCTGTTGAGCGTGATCACCCGCTTGGAGTCACTATTTCGGACAGACATCTTTTGAATTATTTTTTCAAAGTGATTTCGTGTCAACCATCCATCTTTGTTTATTTAGTCCATAAGACATATTATGCCAAAATACAAATAGATCATTTATCATTTCATCAAATAGGAATATTCTGTACCATTTTGGGCCACCATAAGCTGTGTGCAAAGTCTTTTTGCATTACAAGCACTAAAATATAACCATCCTTTTTCTGGATAGCCCCATATAGAAGCTACAAGGTCAGGGCTTATAGTTGCATTCAAAAGGCTGTGATTTAGTGCCTTTACCGTAGGCTACCTATTGGCTGAATAAGTTCCAAAATTTTTCTAAAAGATGATTCTATCGCAAATTCTTCTGTGAAGATATATCATAGTTGGCCAAATGCCACTGATGTATCAATAACCATATTTACAGCCTACCATTTTTCATCTGAAGTTATTCTAAAAACTACTCGCTATACCATTCCTACAAACTTAGCTATCATGAAATTGAGGAAATTAAATAAGGGGGTGCTACGATTGATCACGCGGCCATTAACTGCTGGGTTATAAAATTTACACCCATTTTATTATACATAGGAATTACCTTTTTAAAGCTCGTGTCTACGGTGGATGTAGAGCATTTGGGTTTTGACGGAAAGATAAAAGCATGATACTTTTTGATGCGTTTCTATAGTTAAGGTTAATCATAAATAATGAGCTTTAGAGGTATCAAGGAAAAAGTTCTGAGATTTAAAGCAATTTTCTCTGATCATTGGTTGCTTTTTGTGGCGATTCATTCCCGCTTCGACACAGATTATTATCGCGGCGAAATTGATAAGATGCTTACCTGTGGTACTGAATTAGGTGGATTCGCAATCTTTCAATGTTTACGTTGCGGGAAGGGAGAACATAAAGTCCACTTTAGCTGTAAAGGTAAGGCTTGCCCTCAATGCGGTAAACGCTACGCGAGGGATAGCATGATCAAGATAGCTGCAAAGTTGTATCCTGGGGTGAGTTATCGACAAGTGGTATTGACTCTGCCTTCTCAGTTAAGAGTGCTTTTCCATCAGCATAACGATCAAAACAAGCTCTATGCGGGGTTTATGAAATTGGCTCAAGACTGTCTCCAAGAGCTAATACAAAACCGCTTTCAGAGGAAGGATTACAAAATAGCAGTGATTGTTTTTCTGCATACGAACGGTCGAGATGGTACCTATAATCCTCATTTACATGTAATACTAGGGGAAGGAGCTTTAGATCCTCAAACTAAGCAATGGAAAACGTTTAAGACGTTATATCTAAAACAGTTAAGGTTGCTTTGGCAAAAGCACTTATTGTGTTGGGTAGCCGAAGAGTTTCAGTCGCTCAAGGCATTGGTAGACACTTTGTGGCGCGATTATCCAGACGGTTTCTATGCGCATCTGGGCAACAATGATAAGGTGCCCACAAAAAGTTACCAAGGCTTGATAAAGTACTTAACAAAATATCTGTCATCCCCGCCTATTGGCGTGTCGAGGATAGTGAGCCATGAAGGTAATCAGGTCAAATATTACTATCAGTCACATCGCACAAAATCCCGTGTATTTGAAACAATAGATGCACAACTCTTTATAGGAAGAATGGTTCAACATATACTTCCTAAAGGCTTTCAACGGGTTCGTTATTATGGTCTTCAGGCGACAGCGACTTTCAAAAAATGGTATGAGATTATCGCTTCTGTAGCGGGCGACTTAGTGGATGCGATGGCGAGCTATGTTAAGCGAATAGGTTACTCTGAGTTTTTCCAAGAGGTGGCGAAGCACAATCCATTGAAGTGTAAACATTGTGGTTCTGGTATGGACTTGGTACGATTGTATCCTCCAAACAGAGGGGTGTTTTACGATTTGCTAGCATCACCAGATAGTTAGTTGAATTGTTTTTTGTTCTTTTCAGGCATATAAACATGAATGGTAAATATACATTCTCTATGTAGAAGAAGGAAAATTAAGGCCGTTGAGAGAGGTGGAATTGGAAGAAGATTCTCCCTTATCATAGTTTTTCGTTCCGTTGCACCTTACACCCCAGAGTCTAGACAAAGAAGTCTTAAAGATATCTTGTTGTTATAGCCCCCACGCAGTGGCATTTCAAAAAGTTTTTAACAGATGACCTAACTATCTTGATACAGTGTACTGTGATAGATCCAGATCTTATGAAAAATTTAATCTCTTTACTTGGTAGAACTATTAAGGCTGTTCCAACCGATGTTAATGATGGGGAACTCAAGCTATTATTTTCCGATAATTTTCAATTATCTCTTATTGATGATAGCGAAAACT
>JABSPP010000263.1 GCA_013214275.1 Flavobacteriaceae bacterium | reverse complement strand
GGAAAAAGGTTTTATTAATGATTACTTTTTTTACTGTTGGTCACACGTTTACTTTAAGTCTTGCCACGTATCAAATAGTTACAATAAAAGAGACTGTTATTGAGTTTTTAATTCCAATTACGATCCTTATTACTGCTGTTGTGAATATCCTCAAATTCAGCATAAATTCTCCTAGGAGAGAGAAAACAAATCTCTTTTTTGCTTTGTTTTTCGGATTAATACACGGCTTAGGATTTTCAAATTTTTTAAGGGTGACCCTTGGAAGAAGTGAGGATAAGTTAATTCCTATGCTTGAATTTGCGCTTGGAATAGAATTGGCTCAAATTGTTATTGTTTTATTTGTGTTAATTCTTGGAACTGTTCTCATACACTTTTTCAGAGTTTCAAAAAGAGACTGGGTTGTCATTACCTCTGCAATAGTCATTGGTATTACCATTCCAATTATAAGAGATAGCTATGTTGCGTGGTCCTCTTAGTTTTGTTAAAGATTTAACGCTCTACATTTGAAAATCTCTGTATTTTTACCACTTATGAATTCCAAACAGCTTAAGTACGATATTGCTTATCTAAGGATGGCTTGTGAATGGGCTAAACTATCTCACTGTAAGCGTAAACAAGTAGGTGCCTTGATTGTTAAAAATCGAATGATCATCTCTGACGGTTTTAATGGAACTCCTTCTGGGTTTGATAATTGTTGCGAGGATGAAGAAGGCGTGACTAAATGGGAGGTGCTACACGCAGAGGCCAATGCTATTTTAAAAGTAGCTAGGTCTACCCAATCTTGTGAAGGTGCAACTTTGTACATCACACTTTCTCCTTGTCAGCAATGCAGCAAACTCATCCATCAGGCAGGAATCAAACGAGTGGTGTATTCCAGTGAGTATAAAGATGCCTCAGGTTTGGAATTTTTGGAAAAAGCGGGTGTTGAATTAACATTTTTATCTGTAGATGAATAAAAATAACTTTCCCATATATCTCTCTTTTGCTACTATTTTTGGTATTCTTATTGGGACGTTTTTTAGTGGTGATTCCAGAGGAATTCTTCTTCAAAGAGGATCAGCAAATGAAATGAAAGTAAGGCGTTTATTAGATTATATTGAACGTGACTATGTGGATAATGTAAATACCGATGTTTTACTTGATGAAGCGATCACTCAAATGCTGGGTAAACTAGATCCTCATTCTGTATATATTCCCAAAGAAAATTTACAAGCAATTCAAGAGAATATGCATGGAAATTTTGTTGGTATTGGCATTCAGTTTAGAATGATTCAAGATTCAATCACCGTCATACAACCTATTGAAGGCGGTCCAAGTATCAAGGCAGGAATCAAGGCGGGCGATCGTATTATTTCTGTAAATCAAGATACCTTGTCAGGTAAAAAATTATCAAGCAATGATGTCCCTAAATTCCTAAAAGGAAAAGACAATACAGAGCTTACGCTTCAAGTGTATAGAAAAACGAACGACTCCTTATTTAATATCAATATCAAAAGAGGAAAGGTAAATATTAAGAGTGTTGATATCGCTTACATGCTTAATGACCACTTGGGCTATGTTAAACTTGATCGTTTTGCTAGGAATACCTACAAAGAATTTAAAAACGCGTTAACAGAACTTAAAGAACGAGGCATGGTAGACCTGGTGTTGGATTTGAGGGGGAATGGAGGTGGATTTGTAGATATTGCCACCCAGATTGCTGATGAGTTTCTTGATGAGGATAAGCTTATTGTCTTTACCAAAAACAATAAAAAAGAAATCGACAAATCTTATGCCACTAGCAAAGGGGATTTTGAAAAGGGTGGTTTGTATATTCTCATCGATGAAAACTCTGCATCGGCCTCGGAAATTGTTGCAGGTGCTATGCAGGATAATGATAAAGGAATTATCATAGGACGACGTTCTTTTGGTAAAGGTTTAGTTCAACTAGAAATGGATTTAGGGGATGGTTCTGCTGTTCGACTAACAACAGCAAGGTACTACACTCCTACGGGCCGTTCTATTCAGAAACCATACGCTAAAAATGGACATCCTAACTATTATGATGACTACCAAAAAAGAATGCTTCGTGGAGAGCTTTTAAATAAGGACAGCATCCCCATAATTGATTCACTAAAATACACTACTCCAAAAGGAAAAGTTGTCTACGGCGGTGGTGGGATTATTCCAGATGTTTTTGTTGCGGTAGATACTACTAGTAACATCAATAATGTACACTTCATATCCATGACTGACTTTGCTTTTAATTTTGTAGATCAACATCGAAAGGAAATGACTAACAAATGGACTCTTGATCACTTTATTGAGCGTTTTGATCAAGACGATCGTGTTTTTCAATCCTACTTATCCAAGATACATGTGGAGGCTGATTCTCATAATCACAACGCTACAGAGGCACTTCGCACCTATTTAAAGGCTTCTATTGCCAATGAGCTTTTTGGAGATATTGGCTCATATCGCATTATCCACAAAAAAGACAAAATGTTAGAACGTGTACTTGAATTGGATTCTAAAGCGGAATAGCGTTACTTTGTACATATGATATCCATTCAAACTTCAGAAAATAAGAAGGTGTATTTTGCATCAGATCAACATTTAGGAGCTCCCACCTACGAAGCAAGTCTTCCCCGTGAGAAAAAGTTTGTAGCATGGTTAAATCAAGTTAAAAAAGATGCAGAGGTTCTCTTTCTTTTGGGAGATCTTTTTGATTTTTGGTTCGAATATAAAACCGTTGTTCCCAGAGGATTCGTCCGAGTATTGGGAAAACTTGCCGAAATAAGAGATGCAGGGATTCCTATTTACTTCTTTGTGGGCAATCATGATCTATGGATGCGTGTTTATTTTAAGAAAGAACTTGGAATTGCAGTATTTTTTTATCCTCAAGATTTTA
>JABSPP010000262.1 GCA_013214275.1 Flavobacteriaceae bacterium | reverse complement strand
TTGACAGCCGCTGAAATTAAAAAGCTCAATACCAATAAGGCATTGTTTACACTATTGTCTAGATCGCCTTTGAATATAGAGAGGACACTCAGGTATTTAGATTATGAACGCAAATTAAAAAAGCTACAAACGGACGCCATTCGCCTACAGTCTTGGGTTATTAAAAACAACAAAAGAATTGTTGTTGTTTTTGAAGGAAGAGATGCTGCGGGGAAGGGTGGAGCTATTAGAAGGATTACGGAACGTATTAACCCACGTCATATGAGAATTGTTGCGCTACGGAAACCTTCTGAGGATGAAGAATCGCAATGGTATTTTCAGCGATACGTGCAGCAATTACCCAAAGCGGGAGAGATGGTATTTTTTAACCGTAGTTGGTATAATCGTGCTGTGGTTGAACCAGTGAATGGATTCTGTTCACAGGAGCAGTATGAAATTTTTATGAGTCAAGTGAATGACTTTGAGCGGATGATTTTAGACTCGGGAATTTATCTGGTGAAAATTTATATGTCGATTTCTAAAAAGGAGCAAGCAAAACGTTTTGAAGATCTTAAAAACGATCCGCTTAAGCAGTGGAAATTATCACCTGTAGATAAACGAGCACAGGAACTATGGGATGAATATACGACCTGTAAAGATGCGATGTTTGAAAAAACGAACACGGAAAAGTCTCCCTGGAAGGTTATTAAGGCGAATCGAAAAACAGACGCGCGAATCAGTGCTTTAAGTCATCTTTTAAAACAAATTCCCTACGATAAGGATATAGAAATTTAGAGTTGCCTTGCCACTAGATCAAAGATAAAGTAGATTTCGGAAGCGATGATCTTACTTGCTTCTCTGTAGGCATTTTCTTGTTGTAGAGTTCCATCTGCTTTTTTAGGATCGGTGTAAGGTAGGTGAAATCGTTCTGTAGCATCTGCAATATATGGACAGTTTTCATCAGCATTATCGCATGTAGTTATGGCAATGTAAGGAGCTTTATTTTCGGGATGATCAAAGATTTTAGAGAAGCCCAGAAGAATATCTTCTGTTCCTTTGTACGATATCTGATACACGGGGTTTTGGTGAGAAAACTCTTGTACGCAGAAAGAAAATCCGACTTCTTTGAGGGTTTTTACCGTATTTCTATGGAAGGCAGTGACCTCTGTTCCACCAGAATAGGAAGCAATGTTCAGTTGGAAATATCGAGCAGCAAAAAAAGCCCATACTTGCCCAAGCTGACTTCTTCTTGAGTTGTGTGTACAGATAAAATGGAGTGCTGCCTGATGGTGATTGGCTAAATAGTTTTCTCTTAGAGCATCTGCTATTTTGACGAGTAAAGTTCTTCTACTTTCACTTAGGATGCTATCGTTAAAGCTATTTTCAAAGAATTCTTTCACTCCTGTATCGCTTGTTTGAATCATCTTCTTACTTTTGTCGCAAAGTTATGTGATCGCTTAAAAATCAGGCATTAATAAAAGGTTAAGAATGTGTTTTAAAATTGGTAATCGTGTCACCCTAATTGATGATGTCCTTCAAGGTACCGTTGTTGGAATTTGTGATGAGATGATTCAGGTTCAGGACGATGAAGGGATGACCTATCATTTTCATCAGCGTGAACTGATCTTACTCAAGAACGACCAACGTGAACTTTCTAAGTTTTCTGATATCAACAATCCGTTGTTAAATCAGAAATCCATATCGGAACGTAAGCCTAAGCAATTTTTCAAAAAAGAAAAGAATGATATGGTTTTTGAGGTGGATCTTCATATTCATCAGCTAACAGATCGTACTCGTGGGATGGACAATTTTGACATGCTTACCTTGCAGTTAAATACAGCAAAAAAACAATTAGAATATGCCATTGTAAAGCGTTTCTCTAGAATTGTTTTTATCCACGGAGTAGGAGAGGGGGTCTTAAAGAGAGAGCTTCAGTATTTGTTGAGAAAATATCCTGTAGATTTCTATGATGCTTCTTATCAAAAATATGGATTGGGAGCCACAGAAGTTTATATTTATCAAAACCCGAAGTCGTAATTAATATGTACTTTTAAGGGCATTTCTATTGCGTTTCAGTGGTCTCTA
Source organism: Flavobacteriaceae bacterium (assembly GCA_013214275.1). GTDB lineage: Bacteria > Bacteroidota > Bacteroidia > Flavobacteriales > Flavobacteriaceae > Polaribacter. Next base: position 830 of record JABSPP010000262.1, on the reverse strand, counting down.
TGATTATGGGTTAAGTGAAAGAGATGTATGTAAAGTCAAAGACAGTCAATGCCAGTAGTTGATTTTAAAAAATAATGTGGTAGATGAATAAAGTATATTTAGATAATGCTGCGACAACACCAATAGACCTGGAGGTGATAAAGACTATGCAAGAGTCAATGCAGGAGCATTTTGGCAATCCATCTTCGACTCATCAATTCGGTAGGAAGGCAAAGACCATTGTAGAGAATGCTAGAAAAAGTATTGCTAAAGTATTGAATGCGAATGCTTCTGAAATTATCTTTACTTCCGGTGGTACGGAGGCTGACAATCTTATCTTACACAATGCGGTAACCAACCTAGGAGTAAAGAGGATTATCAGCGCCAAGATTGAACATCATGCGGTGTTACATACTGTTGAGTATTTGAAAGAAGTGTTGAACATTCAGTTAGACTTTGTAGATGTTCTTTCAAACGGCGATATTGATGTGAATCATCTGGAAACCTTGCTTAAAGATTCTGATCAAAAGACATTGGTGAGTTTAATGTATATCAATAATGAGATTGGGAATATCCTTCCGTGGGTCAGGGTCGGTCATCTTTGTAAGACCTACGGAGCGTTGTTTCATTCGGATACTGTTCAGGCCATTGGGCACTATCATATTGATTTACAGGAAATCCCTGTAGATTTTATTGTAGCTAGTGCTCATAAGTTTCACGGGCCTAAAGGTGTGGGTTTTGCATTTTTTAGAAAGGGATTTGGAATTACCCCGCTATTTCATGGTGGCGACCAAGAGAAAGGTGCTAGATCGAGTACTGAAAATGTACACAGTATTTTAGGAATGGAAAAG
>JABSPP010000261.1 GCA_013214275.1 Flavobacteriaceae bacterium | reverse complement strand
AAATTTTGTAAATTTGCACTCCTTTTTACGAGAAAAGATTTAGAAAAGGAGCAAGAAATTTATAAATACATTTAAATACTCTTGACGTTATTATCGTTAAAAATCTGGATAACAAAAAGATACAAAGTATATTCAGCATGTCTGAAGAAACAAAAAATACCAAGACTCAACTGGAGACTCCAGAATCTCAAGAAGTAGTTACGGAAACTACACCTGTCTCGGAAGAGATTACAGCAGCAGAAAGAACTACGGAAGCTGCAGCAGTATCAGAAGAAACTACAGCTTCAGAAGAAGCAACAGTCTCAGAAGAAACTTCGGAAGTTGCACAATCGCCAGAAGATTTTCTAAACAATTTTGATTGGCATAAATACGAAGAAGGTATTGAGGCTGTAGATGAATCACAATTAAAAGAATTTGAAAAGGCATTAGAAGGAACTGTTGGGTTCGTTAACGAGCGTGATGTAATTGAAGGAACGGTAATTAGACTTACTGATAGAGATGTAATTATCGATATTAACTCGAAGTCTGAAGGTGTGATTTCACTAAATGAATTTCGTTACAACTCGGGATTATCTGTTGGTGATAAGGTAGAAGTACTGGTTGATAAGAGAGAAGACAGTACAGGTCAGTTAATATTATCTCACAAGAAAGCGAGGGTCATCAAAGCATGGGAACGTGTAAATAATGCGCATGATACTGGTGAAGTTGTTAATGGGTTTGTGAAATGCAGAACCAGAGGTGGTATGATTGTGGACGTTTTTGGAATAGAGGCGTTTTTACCGGGTTCTCAAATTGATGTAAAACCTATCCGTGACTACGATCAGTATGTTGAGAAAACCATGGAGTTTAAAGTTGTGAAAATTAACCACGAGTTTAAAAACGTAGTTGTTTCTCATAAAGCACTCATTGAGGCTGATATTGAAATACAGAAGAAAGCGATTATCGGTCAATTAGAAAAAGGACAGGTATTAGAAGGTGTTGTAAAGAATGTAACTTCTTATGGGGTGTTTGTAGATTTAGGTGGTGTAGATGGATTGATTCACATTACAGACTTATCGTGGTCTAGAATTAGTCACCCAAATGAAGTTGTTGAATTAGATCAAAAACTCAATGTTGTTATTTTAGATTTTGACGATAGTAAATCGAGAATTCAATTAGGCTTAAAGCAATTGTCTGTTCATCCGTGGGAGGCGCTGGATAACGAGCTAAAAGTTGGAGATAAAGTTACTGGTGAAGTTGTTGTAATTGCCGATTATGGTGCTTTTGTTGAAATATCTGAGGGCGTAGAAGGATTGATTCACGTTTCTGAAATGTCGTGGTCCACACATCTGCGTTCAGCACAAGATTTTGTGAAGGTTGGAGATAAAGTAGAGGCTCAAGTGTTGACTTTAGATAGAGAGGACCGTAAGATGTCTCTAGGAATGAAGCAGATAAAACCAGATCCTTGGACAGATATTACCGTTAAATATCCTGTAGGTTCTAAACACACGGGAACAGTGAGAAATTATACTAATTTTGGTGTGTTTGTGGAGTTAGAGGAAGGAATTGATGGGCTGGTTTACATTTCGGACTTATCATGGACGAAAAAAATTAAGCATCCGTCAAATTTTGTTACGGTAGGGAACCCACTAGAAGTCGAAGTGTTAGAGTTGGATGTAGGTGGGCGTAAGCTGAACCTAGGTCACAAGCAAACACAAGGAAATCCTTGGGATAAGCACGAAGAAACTTTTACTGTTGGCTCAATTCACGAAGGAACCGTCAAAGAAAAGATTGACAAGGGCATTATAGTTTCTTTTGCTGGTGGGGTAGATGGATTTGCTCCTGGTCGTTACTTGGAAAAAGAAGATGGCTCTAAATTTTCTAAGGGTGAGACAGCGAAGTTTAAAGTAATTGAATTCAACAAAGACTATAGAAGAATTGTTGTATCTCACACAGCTGTCTATAAAGCTCAAGAGAGACGTAATATGAAAGCGGCAGCCAATAAAGCATCCGATGCGGAAAAGACAACACTAGGAGATATTGGAGGTTTGGCTGACTTAAAGAAAAAAATGGAAGCAGATAGCAAGAAACGTAAAAAGTAAATTCTTTCTGTATTCTAATAAGATAGACCCATTGCGCTAGCAATGGGTTTTTTGGTGTTTGTATTTTTTATTGCTCAATAACGAGTGCGTCAATTACTTTTGAAACTTTGGTTCTATATTGTTTGTAATGGGCCATGGTTGTTGTGTTCATTTTTTTCTTGATAAAAAAACGAACCAAAAAAATCAAGACTGCAGAGAATTTTACTAAAAATTTCTTTCACTTTGGCACAAAAATAAAGCATTGTATCTCCAAAGATTATTTCCTAATTATTTGATAATTAAAGGTTAAATAATAATTACAGGATTCAATATTTTTGCTTTACACTACGTTTCAATGTATTTTTTACGTAAAATTCTCTGAGGTCAAGACCTAAAGCTACAATGAAGGTTTATCAATCAAAACTAGCATGCTCTTTTTACCCACTTAATTCAACATAGAGCCGAAACTTTTCACACCCTAATCCTCGCAGTATCAAAAATTCCTCTTAAAAAAGTATCTTTGTCATGCCTTAACAACCATACATGACCTTAATTAAATCCATTTCAGGAATTCGCGGTACCATCGGTGGAACCGCTGGTGATAACCTTACACCCTTAGACGCTGTAAAATTTGCTTCTGCCTATGGAACATTCATCAAAAAAAGATACACCGACAAAGATCGTATTACAGTAGTTTTGGGTCGTGATGCTCGTATCTCTGGAAAAATGATTAGCTCTCTTGTCGCCAATACTTTAGTAGGTTTGGGAATTGATGTGATCGATTTGGGACTGTCTACAACACCTACGGTAGAAGTTGCTGTTCCACTAGAAAAAGCAGCTG
>JABSPP010000260.1 GCA_013214275.1 Flavobacteriaceae bacterium | reverse complement strand
CAGAAACTTCAAGCTTTCCATATTCGTTCCTGCGCCCGATCATGGCAACAATCTTGGTTGTTCCTATATCTAAACCGACAGCGATTTTGTAATTTTCCATGACTACTATTTTTCTCCAACAACTTGGTTGTGATATTTAATGTTTATGGTTTTATACTGTTGTATCGTAATATCTAAAAAGGCTTTATTGTAAAACGCCTTCAGTTTTCTAAATTTTTGATCCATTTCTTTCAACGCTCCAAATACAATCTTGTAGTTTCCACTTCTAACGGTGAACAAGCATTCTTTAGAATTATTGAAATGAATTCCAATGATCTCCCTCTTCAAAAAGTCATCTGTTGTCATTTTTTGCAATAACCCAATGACTTTTTTTACATCCTCGCCTCTATCTATCCCAGTAATCAATGGAACTCTGGCCGAATATCTTTCTGATAGAGGTATCCTTGCACCTTTCGAATCAAGATAATATGTTTTATCGCTAGTGATCACTCTAGCTATCGGTGTCCTTTGTTTGATGAGGGCGTTTATAGTTCCGTCTATACCGATGTAAAGCGAAGCCTTTTCGATGTAGGGATTTTTTAAAACTTGTTCCTCCAGACGGTATAAATCTATTACAGATTTTGCTTGATTTTGAACCGAACTATCGTTTTGTATTAACAATTTATTAACCATGTTTTTGGAAAGAAATGGATGCTCATTTGATTGAAATCTAACGTGGATTTCATTGATATTCATTCTCTTGTTTCTTGCATTAGAAAAGCTATACAGAATCCCAACAGAAACCATCAGTAGCAGAAATATCAAGTATTTTAAAATGTACCTTGCCTTCATACCTTTTCTTTAAAATGTAATTGAGGCACCAAACGATCTACCATCATTCCTATATCTCCAGCACCCAACATAACCACGATTTTTGCTTCTGACTTTTGAATGTCAGAAGCTAAATTTTCTTCAGATGTCATGCTTTTATTTTTGCTGTTAATTTTTGATAATAACCACTCTGAATTGACTCCTTGAATGGGCAATTCACGAGCTGGATAAATCTCTAAAATTTTTACATCGTCAAACTTTGATAACGACTTGGCAAATTCCTCTGCAAAATCTTGTGTTCTCGTGAATAAATGAGGTTGAAAAATTACCAGATATTTCTCACGGGGATACATTTCTTCTACAGCTTGATGTATTGCTTTAATTTCTGTAGGGTGATGTGCATAATCATCAATCAAAATGAGGCTCTCTGTTTTAATCCTGTATGAAAACCTTCTCTCTACTCCTTTGAAAGATCGCAGTGATTCCTTAATATTCTGTGATGGAACACCATAAAAATGTGCCATAGCAAATGCTGCTAAGGCATTCATCAAATTGTGTTTTCCAGGTAGAGCAAACATTACGTGCTCCACCAACTCACTTGGTGTTTTTATGTTAAAGATATAGTTTCCATTTTCTATAATCACCTTTTGGACTTCATAGTCAGCGTCCGATTCTACTGCGTAGGAGGTTCCTTCGATATCTATTCCTTTTGCAACAAACAACTGGTCTGTCACCTTGTCTGCAAATTCTTGAAAAGATTGCTTCAACTCAGTGTGTCTACCAAAGATGTCCAGATGATCTGCATCTGTAGAACTTATACAGGCGATATTTGGTGAAAGGGTTAAAAAAGAGCGATCAAACTCATCTGCTTCGATCACGCTCACTTCATCGTTACCTAAAATAAGGTTAGAATGATAATTTTTAGAAATACCACCTAAAAAACTAGTGGCATGATATGGCTGCAAGATGTGTCCTAAAATGGAAGAAATCGTTGTTTTACCATGAGTGCCAGCGATGGCAAAACAGAAAGAATTTTGGGTAATATCCCCGAGAATTTCTGCTCTTTTCTTCACTTTGAATCCATTGCACTGGAAAAAGTTAAGTTCTCTATTTTCCTTTGAAATAGCTGGAGTGAATACAACCAAGGTTGTTTCTTTTTGTTGAAACTTTAATGGAATATTTTCAATTGAATCATCAAAGTGAACATGAATACCAGACGCTTGTAATGTTGCAGTTATTTTTGTTGCTGTCTTATCATAGCCACCTACCTTCTTACCATTTTTGTGAAAATACTTTGCAAGCGCACTCATTCCGATTCCTCCAATGCCAATGAAATAAATATGATGTATTTCTTTTAAATTCACAGGTTCAACAGTTTTTCTACTTGGTTTACAATATGATTCGTGGCATTGGGCAACGCTAGTTCTTTGATATGTTGACTTAAATTCTCCAGTCTTCCTTCATCTCTAATTAAACTTTCAAAAAGGATAGGGAATGTGTCAAGCTCACTTTCTTTTAAAAGAATTGCAGCGTGCTTGTCTGATAGGGATTTAGCATTTTTTGTTTGATGATCTTCAGCTACATTGGGCGATGGGATCAATATAGTTGGTTTTCCCACAATACATAGCTCAGATATTGAACTGGCACCTGCTCTTGAGATCACAATATCAGCAGCAGCATACGCAAGATCCATTCGGTGAATAAAAGCGTAAACATGTATGTGCTTTTTGCTATTATACACTTTATATTCATCGTAATACAGTTGCCCACATTGCCATATTATCTGTGCCTTTTGCGCTTTGAATAAAGGGATGTTACTTGCTATTAATTCATTAATTTTTCTTGCGCCCAAACTCCCTCCTAAGACAAGAACTGTTTTGCGCTTTTTCTTGAGTTCAAATAGCTCTCTAGATGCGTTGATTTTCAATTTCTTGTGTATAGAGAGGAGATCAGCTCTAACTGGGTTTCCAGTTTTAACAAGTTTCTCTTTTGGAAAAAAACGTTCTAGATGATCATAAGCAATACAAATAGTGTTAGCCTTCTTTCCAAGATATCTGTTGGTTATTCCAGGGAATGAATTTTGCTCCTGAAT
>JABSPP010000026.1 GCA_013214275.1 Flavobacteriaceae bacterium | reverse complement strand
ATGCTCCCGAAAAAATCTTGGGGCAACGCTTGGGAGATCTGGGTGGTGGATTGGATTCTACTCGTAGTGGTATTATTTATTTATCTGAGACCATCTCTGAAATTACGTATCAAAAGCGGCCTAAAAATTTTAAAGAAAAAATCATTGCCTCTAAGGTAAGTGGGTCTGACAATGGGATTAGTTTTAACCGGGCGGAAGAAGCTTATTTGAATTTTTACGAGAATTCTGTGGATGTGGCTGGGAGTAAGTTGGTTTCTCCAATTGCTGATGGTGCCTTTGGTAGCTACCGCTTTGGGTTGGAGGGAACGTTCTACGATAAAAACGGAAGGTTGATTAATAAAATTGCTGTGAGTCCAAAGCGAGAAAGGGATCGAATTTTTAAAGGCTTTATTTACATTGTTGAGGACGTGTGGGCTATATATGGTGTGGATTTAACGACTTCTGGAAAGCAAATAGGAATTACCATAGTGGGAGATCTCAGGTTTAAGCAGGATTATAACTTTTCGGATTCTAATGCATCTTGGGTATTGATCTCCCAAACGATCGACTTTGAATTTGGCTTTTTTGGTTTTAATGTAGATGGTCGTTTTTCATCGGCGTATTCTGAGTATGATTTTGATCCTGATTTTAAGAAGGGCACATTTTCTCGTCAAATTTTATCTTTTGCTGATGGTGCTACTGAAAAAGACAGTGTGTATTGGAATGGTTTGAGACCAGTGCCTTTAACTTCTGAGGAGGTAAAGGATTATCAGTTAAAAGATAGCATTAAAGTTGTTAGGAAATCTAAAAAGTATTTGGATTCTATTGATAAAAAACGCAATAAATTGAGTTGGTTATCTCCTGTAACTGGTTATACTTATAGAAATTCCTACAAAAAATGGTCTTTGAGTTTTAATTCTCCGTTGGAAAGTATTTCTTACAATACTGTTCAAGGATGGAATGCAAGCGCAGGGTTGAGTTATTTTAAAAGGTTGAACGATCAAGGGAAATGGTGGAGTACAGGTGTAACGATGAACTACGGATTGTCTGACAAGGAACTTCGTCCTGTTTTTTATTTCAATAAAAAATGGAATAATCAAGATCGTCCGAGATTGTATATTGCTGCTGGGACTAGCACAAGACAATTCAACGGAAGGAATCCTATTACCCGCTTTAACAATACTTTTTATTCACTTTTGAGGGAACAGAATTTTTTTAAAATATACGATAAGACATTTGCTAGGATCACGTATTCTCGAGAAGTCCGTAATGGGGTTAATATGAGCTTTTCTCTGGAATATGCGACTCGAAGACCATTATTTAATACGACTAACTATGTGATGTTTGGATCAGATAATCGCTCTTTTACTTCAAACAATCCTCTTGATCCTACAGATAATTTTTCGGCTCCGTTTGACACTCACCGTATTTGGACATTTAACTTAGGGACAAATATTGTTTTTGGACAGCGCTATTTGAGTTATCCAAACTCAAAAGTGAATGTTGGAAACCGAAAGTTTCCGAGCTTGTATATGGGCTATCGCAAAACGTTTGGAGCGTCGAATTCGGAATATCATTCGGATCTGCTTTTCGCACGTCTCAATCAATTTGTTACCACCGGGAATACTGGGAATTTCAAATACAGTATAAGTGCGGGTACTTTTTTACAGCAAAAAGATATTCCATTTATGGATTATTTACACGTAAGTGGAAATCAGTTACGTTTTCTACAAAACTCATTGGATAGCTTTAATCTTTTGGATTATTATTCCATGAGTACGAATAACAAGTATGCCGAAGCACATTTTGAACATAACTTCAAGGGATTCATATTGTCTAAAATTCCATTGATTAATACATTGAATTATCACCTAGTATTGGGAGTTAAAGGTTTATTTACAAGTGAAAACAGTCCATATTCCGAAACTGCTATTGGATTGGATCATATTGGATTTGGAAAGTGGCGTTTTTTTCGTATTGATTATGTTCGTTCTAACTTTAATGGGATTAAAAATGATGGTTTCCTCTTTAGGATTAGCTTGTTTAACTAAGAAGAGGTATTTTTAGAGCTGTGAAACCCTCCTAGAGGTATTAGTCAAATAAAGGTCAATACTTTAATAATAGGAAATGATGACGTGCTGTATGATTCGCGTAAATTGAAATAAGTGAAAATTAAAGTTTTATTTTTTGGGATTTCTACGGATGTGGTAGGGACTAACGCATTGGATTTCTTAATGAGTGGCGATCCTACAGTAGCTGATTTTAAGGAAGTATTGGTGGAGAAGTACCCCAGTCTAACAGAACTTCAATCATATGCCATTGCTGTCAATGAACATTATGCTAACGATGAGATGATTCTAAAAGATCAGGATGTTGTTGCAGTGATTCCACCGGTAAGTGGAGGTTAAATTCTTGAGGATTTTTTGTTGATGTATCATACTTCTCATGAATGTCTTTTTGTGATTCCTTTCCTCAAGCACAAAACTTTTGATTCTGATCGCAATTCTGAGTTCCTTTCCCCTTTGATATTGAATTTTCTAATGGAATTTATGTATTCGTATTTTCTTTTGTATCTTAGAAACTTAGTAAATAACGAATCATGAAGACTCCAGAAAGATTAGAACAGGCTTTGGTGAAACTGTATAACGCTTTTCATAACAACAGGTTAGATCCCGAAGATTGTACGGCCTGTGCCGTGGGAAATATCCTTGACAATCAGGATTCTTGGAAACATTTGTCCAATGATCATGGTTCTCTTCAATTGAATTATATCGGAACAGTTCATCAACAATTGGGGAGAAAGTTTAACGGATATTCACCTCAAGAACTTCTAGAAATTGAGAAGGTTTTTTTGATTGCTTGCGGGTTTGAAACTCCACTTTGTCATTACAATCCTAAACCTCAAAATCCTAGGGATAAAGAAACGTTGTTTAACGGCCTTTGTGCTGTTGTAAGCTTGCTATGCGAGTTAGATGATATTCCTGATGTTATGGATTATTCAAAACTATTCGAGTATGAAGATGACATGCCTGTTTATGCACTGAATGCAGTGATCACATAAGAACTAAAATTGTCACAACAGATAAAAAAAGCCATACAAATTATATGGCTTTTTTCAGTTTTTTAAGATTGTGACTATCCTCCGAAGTCATCGAATCGGATATTTTCATCTGGAATACCAAAATCTTCACCCATTTTTTGCACAGCCTTATTCATTAATGGGGGGCCACAAAAATATAGTTCAATATCTTCTGGTGCGTCGTGGTGGTTCAGATAGTTTTCGATCACACAATTGTGAATGAACCCAACAAATCCGTCTCCTTCACCATCAATTCTTTCTTTTACTTTCCAGTGATCTTCGTCTAGTGGCTCTGACAATGCCATGTAGAACTTAAAGTTAGAGAAATCTTTTTCTAGGGCTCTGAAGTGTTCGATATAAAACAGCTCTCTTTTAGAACGACCACCGTACCAATAGGTTACTTTTCTTCCAGTCTTTAAGGTTTTAAAAAGGTGATATAGGTGTGAACGCATAGGTGCCATTCCTGCTCCACCGCCAACATACAGCATTTCTGCTTCAGACTCGTTGATGAAAAATTCTCCATAAGGACCAGAGATGGTCACTTTATCTCCTTTCTTTTGGTTAAAGATATAAGATGAGGCGACACCTGGATTTACATCCATCCATCCGTTCTTGGCGCGATCCCATGGTGGAGTTGCTATACGTACATTTAGCATGATCTCTCTTCCCTCGGCAGGATAGGAAGCCATAGAGTAAGCTCTTTCCACAGTTTCAGTATTTTTCATCACCAAAGGCCATAAACCGAATTTATCCCACTCTGCTTGGAACTTATCTGCGGTTTCATGTTCTTCTGGATGCGCAGTAATATCCATATCTGAGTACTTGATTTCACAGGGTGGAATTTCAATTTGAATATATCCTCCTGCTTTGTATCCCATATCTTCTGGAATTTCTACAACAAACTCTTTGATAAAAGATGCTACATTATAATTTCTTACTACAGTAGCTTCCCATTTCTTGATTCCAAAAATTTCTTCTGGAATCGAGATATCCATGTCTTGCTTTACTTTTACCTGACATGCTAAACGCACTCCTGATTTTAATTCCTTTCTTGTGAAGTGAGGTACTTCTGTGGGTAGTGCTTCTCCACCTCCAGCATTTACATGGCACTCACATTGAATACAGGATCCTCCTCCCCCACATGCAGATGGTAAGAAAATTTTCTCATTTCCAAGGGTTGTCAATAATGTACTTCCTGATGCTACTTCAATTTTCTTTTCTCCATTAATGGTAATTGTAACTGGTCCTGATGGAGATAATTTCTGCTTTACAAACAATAATAAAGCCACAAGTAGCAAGGTGATTACCAAAAATGCGGCAACTGTTGCTAAGATCGTTCCTGTAGTAGTTGCTAATCCAATCATATTATTTCTCTATTTCTATTGTCATTCCTGCTAACTCTTTATTTTCAATGTCCTCTTTTAGGACAATATCTTTATTTTCTTTGTTTTTTTCATTGGAGATTTCTGTTTGCTCTTTGTCTTCCCCTTCATCGCCACCAGTTAACATTCCTCCAAAACTCATAAATCCAATGGCCATTAGACCAGTAATGATAAAAGTAATTCCTAGGCCTCTTAGTGCTGGTGGAACAGCAGAATAGCGAATTTTCTCGCGAATGGCTGCAATGGCGAGGATGGCTAAAAACCATCCAATTCCAGACCCAATTCCGTAATTCAACGCCAAGCCTAGGGTGGCAATTTCACGGGACTGCATAAAGAGAGATCCTCCAAGGATGGCACAGTTTACCGCGATTAACGGTAAAAAGATCCCCAGTGAATTGTATAGTGCTGGCGAGAACTTCTCTACAATAATTTCTACCAATTGAACCATCGTGGCAATGGTGGCAATAAACATGATAAAAGATAAGAAGCTAAGGTCGTATTCGGCAAACTCAGGTCCTAGCCATACTAAGGCTCCTTCTCTTAGTATATATTGATCTAGCAGCCAATTTAAAGGAACAGTCACCGCTAAAACGAAGATCACTGCGGCACCTAAACCAAAGGCTGTAGATACCTTTTTTGATACTGCAAGGTAAGAACACATTCCAAGGAATGTGGCAAAGACCATGTTGTCTATAAAAATGGATTTAAAAAATAATTCTACGTGTTCCATGGCATCCTAATGTTCTTCGATTAATGCTTTATTTCTCGAACGCTGTACCCAGATAATGAGACCTACTAAAATTAATGCCATTGGGGGCATAATCATGAACCCATTGTTTTCATATCCATAGGCATACAGTCCTGTTTTTTCGATAGGGTCACCTAGAACAGGAATTCCCAATAAAGTACCAGCTCCTAATAATTCTCTGAAAAAGCCTACGATGATTAGGATGACTCCATAACCTACAGCATTTCCTATTCCATCCAAGAAAGACCTCCATGGTCCATTACCTAGAGCAAAAGCCTCAAAACGCCCCATGATGATACAGTTTGTAATAATCAGACCAATGAAAGCTCCTAATGTTTTACTCAGTTCGTAAGCAAAGGCTTTCAAGACCAGATCTACAATAATTACCAGAGTGGCCACCACAATTAACTGGACAATAATTCTGATCTTAGAAGGGATGATGTTTCTCATTAACGAGATGACCACATTTCCAACTCCAAGCACAAATAATACAGAGATAGACATTACAATGGAAGCCTTCAACTCAGCAGTAATTGCTAGTGCAGAGCAGATTCCCAATACCTGAATAGTGATAGGGTTATTATCTGCAAATGGGTCAGTTATGAGTTTTGTATCTTTTTTTGATAAAAGTCCCATGAAATTAATTTATTTTTAAATTCTCAAAATAAGGCACATAGTTTCTCAGTTCTGTTTTAATCATTGCTGATACTCCATTACCTGTAATCGTAGCTCCGGCGATGGCATCTACTTCATTGTCCATTTTGTCATCGTTTTTAGGATCGTTATTTGACTTTGAAACCTCAATCCCAACGAATTCCCCTTCCTTGAATAGATGTTCCCCTTTAAAGTCATCCATAAAAAAGCGTAATTTGATGTTAGCTCCAAGTCCGGCAGTTTCTACTTTATGGTCGAAGTAAGCTCCTTGCACTACCATGTTTTCATCCATTGCTATATAACCCCAGATCGCGTCCCAAAGCCCTTTGCCTCTGATGGGTGCGATGTAAAATTTTTTTTCATCTTTTTTACCAATAAATAATGGAAAGCGTCTTTTTTCTCCCTCTTTGGCAAGTGCTTGTTCTTTCTTGATATTAATCATGTAGGCTTTATCATTAGGGGTAACGTCATCTCCCTGAATCACCAATTGTTGTGTAATATATTTTTCAAATAAGTCCCCTACAACATTTTTTGAAACAAATTTCACATCGCCTTCTCCATTTTCATTAATTCCCATAGCATACAAAATATTCTGTTGCTTTTCTATCCGTTTATTCTCATCTATTGTTGATTTAAAAAAGGATGCTAAGAAAGCCAATAAAGCACCTACAACAAGCACCATTCCTACTGCAAATACGACTGTGTAAACGTTTCCGTCTGTTTTCTTTGACATAATTTATGCTGTTTTGGCGTTTAATCGTTTTAATCTTCTCTTAACGTTTCCTTGAACTACATAGTGGTCTATTGTTGGAGCGAATACATTCATTAGTAGAATTGCTAGGAATACTCCTTCTGGATATGCTGGATTGAATACGCGAATCATGATAGAAATGAATCCAATTAGAAATCCATAAATCCATTTTCCTTTATTGGTCTGAGAGCCTGTTACAGGGTCTGTGGCCATATATACTGCTCCAAATGCCAGACCTCCAATCATCAAATGTTCCCACCAATCTGTGTTCATTAGTCCGAAGAACTTACTCGATTCTGTAATGATTTCTGCGTGAACAACGGCGTTAAAAATCAATCCCATGACTGCTGCTCCAGCAAAGGTAGATACGATAATCCTCCAACTTCCAATTTTGGTAAAGATTAAGAAGGCAGCTCCCAGTAGAATCAAGAAGGTTGATGTTTCACCTACCGACCCGGGAATAAACCCAAAGAACTTATCCCAGTTGGTATATACGGGCTCTAGGTTTTGCGCGTAACTTCCTAAAATGGTTTCACCTGATATGACATCTGGAATATACCCTTGTCCCAATTTCCCTACTCTTGGATCTGCTGCGTGAACCCACACTTTGTCACCACTCATCCATGTGGGATAGGCGAAGAACAGAAAGGCTCTTATCGTTAGGGCTGGATTTAGGATGTTCATTCCAGTTCCTCCAAAAACTTCTTTGCCGATAATAACTCCAAACGCTACTGCAACAGCTAGCATCCATAGTGGTGTGTCTACGGGAACGATCAGCGGAACCAGCATTCCAGTCACTAGGTATCCTTCTTCTACTTCGTGTCCTTTGATCACAGCAAAGATAAATTCGATGATCAAGCCAACGCCGTAGGATACGACAACCAGAGGCAATACCTTGATGATTCCAATCCATAAGTTATCCAACGTAAAAAAATTCGCCAATGGATTTAATCTTAACGAGTTGTCTACGGCGGCATAGTGCTGATATCCCGCATTGAGCATACCAAAAATTAGGCATGGGATTAATGCCATGATAACCGTATTCATAGTACGTTTTAAGTCGTCAGCTGCTTTAATGTGAGTTCCTCCATGGGTTACCTCATTGGGTAGGTATAAAAAAGTGTGTAGTGCATTGAAAGCAGGTGCCATCTTTGTCCCTCTATACTTTTCTTTTAAGTCATGTAGTCTTGCTTTTAAGCTCATTCTATCAAATTTTTAGCCTAATTCTTGTTTCATTAAGTCCAGTCCTTCCCTTACAATCTTTTGATGGGGTTGTTTGGAAACGCATATAAATTCTGTCAATGCGAAGTCCTCGGGAGCTACTTCATATCCTCCTAAGTTTTCCATTTCATCTAAGTCTTGATACATACAAGCTTTGAGGAATTGCATAGGATAAATATCTAAGGGGAACACATTTTCATAAGAGCCAGTAACGACAAAAGCCCTGTGTTCGCCATTGGTATTTGTATTGAGGTCATATTTTTTATTGGGTTTTAACCAAGAGAAGGTCAGTGCCCTTGAAGTAGAGATCTTGTTGAATACTGGCTTATTCCACCCAAAGAATTCATAATCGTCACCTTCGGGAATCGCAGTAATTTGGTTGTCATAATATCCCAGAAATCCGTCTTCTGCTACTTTTGTTCCCGACAACACATTACCACTAATTATTCTGGTGTTGTTGTTATTCAAATTTTTAGCAACTAATTTTTTAATGGTTGCTCCTGCAACTGCTCTAACGTATGATGGTCTTTCAAAATGAGACCCAGTTAAAGCAATTGTTCTTGTTGCGTTAAAATACCCTGTTAAAAATAATTCACCGATCACAACCAAGTCTTGTGGAGTGATTACCCATACAACCTCTCCTTTGTTAATCGGATCAATTTGAGCAATCTGAGTACTTACGTTACCGATAGGGTGTGGCCCTGAAATTTCATGAAGCTCGATATTGTTTAGCTCTATTAAGGGTGAGCTGGAATTTTTACCAATTGATACATGCACTTTCCCGTGTGTAAGCTTGGAAAGAGCTGTTAGTGCTATTTGTAATTCTTCCCCTTTATCAGAAAGAACATAATCATAGTTAGCTGCCAAGGGTGCACTGGCATAAGCAGAAATAAAAATTCCTTTTGGAGTCTGATTAGGATTTGCTACCACATCAAAAGGTCGTTGTTTGATAAATGGCCAGCAACCAGAAGAAAGGAGGTGTGTTTTTACCTGTTCTCCTGTCATTTTATTCACATCTTGTTTGCCAAAGTCTTTGTATTCTTGCGAACTATTTGCAAGAATTTTTAAAGATAAAATTTTACGCTTGGCTCCACGAATGACCTCCGTTACTTTTCCGCTCACAGGACTTGGAAATAAAATTCGTTCGTCACTCTTTTCATAAAAAAGTGCCTCACCTGCTAATATTTCTGTCCCTTCTTTTGCAATTAATTTAGGGGTGATTCCGTGAAAGTCTTCTGGTTTAATGGCGTACTCACCGTTGGTAGAAATCTCGGTAGTTTTTTGCTCCGCTTCGCCAATCAGCTTAATGTCTAAGCCCTTTTTGATACGAATGTCTTTTGACATAATCGGTACGAAATTTAATTGTCTGTAAAAGTCATGCAAATTTAATGATTTTGTGAGTGAAGACAGAAGATTTGCCTCCTAATCTTATGGCTTTAAACTTATTTATAACAAGTCTAAATAGTGCGGTTTTCAAACTAAAAATATATTGCTTAGGTTTGTGAAATACAATGTAGATTCACTCCAATTATTAGTTTAACTATACGATATTTCATGAAAAGGATTCTGCTATTTTTGTTCTGTACTTTTGGGATCTATTGTGCATTTTCGCAACAAGTTCCTGACTACATTAAGTCAATACAACTCAAACCTCTTCAGAAAACCAATTTTGCTATCGTTGTCCCCGTGGGTACAACACTAGAATTAAATTTTGATGATTTAGAGGGCGATCAAAAAGATTACTATTACAAAATTGAACAGATGAATCACGACTGGACACCGAGTCGTCTCTTACCGAGTCAGTATATCAATGGATTTCAATCACGAATGATTTTCGATGTGACAAATTCGTTTAATACGTTTCAAAATTATACACACTATACTGTTCAATTCCCGAATCAAAATACCCGAATTACAAAAAGCGGGAATTACGTGGTTTCTATCTTAGATGCTTACGATAACGTTGTATTTACAAGAAGGTTTACGCTTTATGAATCGGTAGCCACTGTAGGAGTTCAGGCAACAAGAAGTCGCAATACCAGCTTCCTCAATCAAAAGCAAACGGTTAACTTTACCGTTAACCACCCTACGATTAGACTGAACATGCCCAATCAAGAAATTCATGTGGCTATTCTGCAAAACCAGAATTGGAAAACAGCAATTACTCATATTCAACCTCAATTTTTTAAACCGAGTCAATTGATATACCGCTACATTAGAAAAACTAATTTTTGGGGAGGGAATGAATATTTGTTTTATGATAACAAGACGATTAGAAATGCTAGCGTGAATGTTGCGAAAGTAGAGAGAAATGAATTATTTTATAATTATTTGTACCCCTACACCAATAAACTGGTGAAAAATTACACATATAATCCTGATATTAACGGGCAGTTTTTGATTCAAACTATAGAGGGCTCTGATCCTAACACCGAAGCAGATTATGCAATGATGTTCTTTACATTAAAAGTAGAGCAGGCCTTTGAAAATAAAAATGTTTATGTATATGGAGGATTTAATAATTTTCACTTGCTAGAGGAAAATTTAATGACTTTTGATGCAACTACAATGACTTATAATGCCCGCATGCTCCTAAAGCAAGGATTTTACAATTACACGTTCGTTACGGAAGACACCGATGGAACTATTTCGCAGTCTGATATTCGAGGTGACTTTTCTAAGACTGAAAATGAATATACTGTAATTGTTTATTACAAACCACTTGGAGGTCTTTACGATCGAGTAATCGGCGTGGGAACAGCAACTTTCGTAGGAGAACGCTAGCTGTAGATTTTCAAATATGGTCACCATTCTTGACTGGTGATCTCAAAAATAGTACATTAGCGATCATGGTTCAACAGATTACAAAAGGCATTAAAATTTCAGTGGAGGTCGTGTATGACGGACCCTTACAAAGAAATCATTTTTTGTATCACAATTTTAGCTATTACATCACCATAGAAAATAAGTCGTTAGAGACTGTTCAGCTTACAGATCGTTTTTGGAAAATTTATGATTCATTAAATTATACTCAAATTGTTGAAGGAGAGGGGGTTGTGGGGCAGACTCCTGTTTTGGTGCCAGAAGACACCTACAGGTACAAGTCGGGTTGTTTTTTACTGTCCTCTTTTGGAGCTATGAGTGGGTACTACAAAATGCTGAATGTAGAGACACAGCAAATCTTTGATGTGGCGATTCCAACATTTCAACTTTCAACACATATATCATCAAACTGATAAAAAAAAATAAGACCCCTAACAAAATTAAGGCTGCTGAATGTTTAAATTGCGGGCATCCCTTTTTTGGTCACGAAAAATTTTGCCCAGAATGTGGTCAGAAAAACAAGGGGAAACAGATCAGTTTTAAAAGCTTTCTTGCAGAGGTATTTAATGTCTCACTCTGGGATGGGTGAAATCCCTCGCCTTTAAGGCGAAGACTTTTAGTATTTTTGCTGCTATGGAA
>JABSPP010000259.1 GCA_013214275.1 Flavobacteriaceae bacterium | reverse complement strand
TAGAAGCAGCAGAAAAATTAGCTTCTAACTACCAAGCAGTGGCTAAAGAAGCTGTTGATGCAGTTTATGCCGAATTTCCTCAAGGGGTTAGTCCAAGTGTAGACCCTCAAGTTCGTAAAGATAAGTGTCTTCGTGATGTAAGTCACTATTTACGTTTAATCAATTACTGTCTGGTAGTTTGTGGTACTGGTCCTCTTGATGAATGGGGTATTGCTGGTCAGCGTGAAGTTTACCGCGCTTTAGGAATTAATACTGCTGGTTATGTCGCAGCCTTTGCTAAAGTAAGAGACCGTCTCTGTGTTCCTCGTGATATGTCTGCTCAAGCTGCTACTGAACTTACCAGCTATCTTGACTACGTTATCAACTCAATGTCTTAAAAGCATTTTAATCTAGTTGATTAACTGAAATTGCCAGTCTAACTAGAAGGAAACTCTTAACAGATTTGTTGGCTTTAATTAGTCAATTAATATGTTGGGAGTTTCCTGGCTGTCTAATAAGAGAGAAGCAAATATGAATAATGCCATTACTTTAGCTAGTTGGTTAGCGGGTGAGTTTAGTAGTTTTAAACAAACTTTAGATAACCCGAGAATACACCCTCATATTCGGATTTTTTTCCGCCCTTTACCCTTCGATTTTTTTGAGGGGATTGGTTTTTATTCCGAACAAGTTTATGATTACGATCCTTGGCATCCCCATCATCAAAATGTACATAGAGTTTTTGCTCAGGGAGACAATGTTTTTGTAGAAAACTATGCTCTCAAAGATAAGGATCTTTATACAGGCTCAGGAAGTGATCTAGAAATACTCAAAACAATTACCCTTGAATCTATTGAACTGCGTAATGGATGTGCAATGGTTTTCCAAAGAGAGGGAGATAAATTTGTGGGACAGGTTGAACCAGGAAATAAATGTCTAATTCCTCGTAAAGATGGTCGGATGACCTATTTGAAAAGTGAGGTAGAAGTTACAGAAAATACTTGGGTCAGTAGAGATACTGGTTTTGATGTTGATACTGATGAAAAAGTATGGGGATCAACAACAGGTTTACTCAAGTTTGAAAAAATCCAAAGTTTTGCTAATGAGCTTCCACTAGAGACAACTCACCCAAATTTAGTTACAACGTCTTAGCAGGACGAACTTTAAACCCTAATTTTTCTAATGAATGCACCATTCTCCAACAGAGAAACCAATACTGGTAATGCCATTACTTTAGCTAAAACGAAAAAGTATGGGGTTCAACTAGAGGTTTACTCAAGGCAAGAAAAAGTCCAAAGTTTTGCTAATGAATTGCCAAATAATTGCCAAATAAAATGAATAGTCCTTTTCTCAACTTATTTCCTGGTTTAACAGAAGAAAAAGCCATTGAACTTCTAGAAACACCAGTAGAACAACTCAAAGAAAAATATCATCGTTATCTCGCAGCAGCACATTTAGTTAACTTTCCCACTGAACGCTCTATCGCAGCACTCATCAAAGTTTTACAAGATCCTCACCCTGCAAGAGAAAATCGTCAAGCACAACGCAAAGCTATCGAATCATTGGGACGTTTAAAAGTTGCTGATGCGATTGAAGTCATGCGGCCTTTTTTGGCAGATAATGATCGCTATATGGTAGAAAATACGGTTTGGGCGATCGGGGAAATTGGCTCATCTGACCTGGATATTCTTGAAGAAATTGCTCATTTATTAAACAAAGAAGGGCAAATTTATCGAGTTATCATTCAAACTCTAGCAAAACTCAATTACCAACCAGCATTAGACAGAATTGCTCCCTTTACAGAGTCAGAAGATTCGGCGATCGCCTGTGCTGCCATAACTGCTAAGAGCAAGTTGTCAGGAGATAATACCCAAGTCCATCACATTATCCATTTCTTGAATGATAAAAATATTCATGCTCGACGAGGAGCGATTCAAGACCTGATGGATTTAGAATATAATCAGGCTATTCCTAATATAGCGGTTGCTCCTGTTTCCCAGTCTCTACGTCTTCGGGGAATGAGATTTTTAGCAGATAAAGCACAAGAAAAGGACAATTTTGATTTTTCTGAGGTAGAGTCAAGTTTTGATTTAGCAATTTGGGATCATCCCCAAGACCTGAAAATGGCTTATGAATACAGTGAAAAACCAACTTTAGAAAGAGTCATTGAAGACCTCTATAATACTGATTTTGCCTATTGTTATTTGGCCAGTAAAGCAATGCTTGATTTCTATCCCAAGGAAGGAGATATTTTAAAACAATCCTTTGACAAAAACGCTCAAGAAGATTATGGAGCGCACTACCATATTATTAAACTATTTGGTTGGTTAAAATATGAACCGGCTTATGAGCTTTTTATCGATACTTTACTTAATTTAGGAGATAAATTTGTAAAATCAAGAATTGCTGCTGCTATTTCTTTAGGTTATTTAGGTGACAAGCAAGCGATTCCCCATTTAAAAGTTGGTCTAGAAAGTAAAGTTTGGAAATTAAAGTATGCTTGTTTATTAGCCTTAGAGCATTTGGGTGATTCCAGTGGGAAAACCCTTTGTTATAATGACTCCGATTGGCTTATTCAAAGGAAGATAAGTTCAGTGTCGAGGGAACGCGCACCAAGAGAGTAGAACTTGGGGTAAACTTTATTTTTTGAAGGTTTTTCCTTTATTGGGATAAAGGAGAGCAAGCTACCAACCAATAGCTGTTAAAGAGCGTTCAATCCTCGTTTGGACTATGAAATCAGATTCATACCAATTCTCAAAAGTAGCTGGAGACTTGAGATAGAGGTATCATAATATAAAAAACAAATGACTGGAGTTACCAAAGTTGAAATCACTGAGTCAGTAGAGACTTTGAAATCTCTAATGAAACAACAAAAAACTGCTCTGAATTATGCTAAAGTACAAGGTCTATATCTCCTCAAAACAAAGGTGGCAGAAACGGT
>JABSPP010000258.1 GCA_013214275.1 Flavobacteriaceae bacterium | reverse complement strand
GCCCCAGACGAATCACAGAATTAGGGTCTCATCGTAAGGTTTGACCTTTTTTTATTTATAAAATCTTCAAAACCTAGACCTATCAAGGATCAAGCGGAAAATCTGGGGAAGTTCTGAGAATAATCTAGTTTTGTTGTAAAAAAAGAATTGGATACAACAGCTTGGGAATTATTATTACCTGAAGGGATGCTCACTTATTTTAACGTGAGTTCAGTTAGCAAAAACGAGGAAGGGTATTGGATTAGTTTGGTAGAGAAGGAACTAGCCCCTTCAGAATATCAAGGGAGGAAAATCCATTCAAAAGGATTTCATATGGAGACTACCATCAAAGATTTTCCATTAAGGGGTAGAGCTTGTTATTTGAAGGTTAAACGTCGTCGGTGGGTTGATGATTCTACAGGGAAAGTATTTTCAAGAGATTGGGATTTAGTAGCGAAGGGGACTCGAATGACACAAGAGTTCGCTTCTTTTTTAAAAGAACTGCATTGATACAACACCTGTAAGTTGTAAGAGTCTGGGCAATTATTTTCATGTTGATGGGAAACTGCTAGAAGAACAATATGCTGCTCATTTAAGTGACTTCATGAGCTGGAATCAGCGAATTCACGCCCAAGATTATGTTGTACTACCTCAAAATATGGGTAGATATCTATCTATTGATGAGACATCTCTTTCCCAAGGCGAACTATACACGATAGTAACCAACAAAGAAGCTAATGGCAGGTCTGGCTCTCTTGTAGCTATCATAAAAGGTACAGATAACGAGACCGTCAGTTCTATTTTATTGAAAAAGATCCCTTATAGACAGCGCAGAGCTGTAGAAGAGGTGACCCTGGATATGGCAGGTTCGATGCAACAAATTGTCTCAAAAGCATTTACCAAGGCTACAAAAGTGATCGATCGATTTCATGTTCAAAAACTAGCCTATGATGCCTTACAACAGATACGTATTGAATACAGATGGGAAGCCATTGCTCAGGAAAACGAAGAGATAAAACTGGCTAAAGAAATAGGTGAGAAATTTATCGTTAATCGATTAGACAATGGGGATACTCTCAAACAACTTCTGGCCAGAAGTCGATATCTGTTATTCAAAAACAAAGAGAATTGGACTCCTACTCAAATACACCGAGCAGAAATACTCTTTCACAATTACCCGCGTATAGAACAGGCTTACGAATTGGCTCAAAAACTCGGATACATCTACCATACAGTCAAGGATAAAGGAGTAGCCTACACAAGATTAGCTAAGTACCTGAGTTCGACTAATAAATCATAAAAAGTAAGAGTGGAAAAGTAGATAAAACCAGTGTGCTTGATTATATTTAAGTATCTGAAATTCAAACATATACAATCGTTTCACATGGTTCTATCTAGCAATAAAATTACTGAAATTTTCTATTTAGCCCAGAATTGTCATTAAGTATAATCTCTAATGGCGGTCATTAGAAAAACACACCTGTAATGTTCAGGAATTCAATTGTTTAGTTTTGGATTTCTGACGAGTATTAATGAGAATTGGTAGTACTTTTTTATTACAACCCAATGAACCTGAAATTAGCTTTTACTAACAAGGAGATTACGCCATGGAGTGGGATGGTTTTTATGAAAAAACTATTGGATCAAACTGGGATTTTCACAGAGTTGATAGGCAGTGAATTACCGGAACAAAGATCCAATAGAGGTTATGATCCGATACAATTGATCACCAGTTTTATGGTAAGTGTTTGGTGTGGAGCTAACCGTTTCGAACACTAAGAAGTAAGTCGTTTTGATGATGTGCTTCGTAGGATATTTGGTTACAAAAAGATGGCTGGGCATAAAGCCTACCAGCGGTATTTTCAAAAGTTTACTATAGCTACTAATCACCGTGTATTCACTAAGCTTGGACAGTGGTTTTTTAATCAAGTTAAACTAGACAATTATACCCTTGATGTCGATTCTACTGTGCTAACAAGATATGGTACACAGCAAGGAGCGCACAAAGGTTACAACCCTCAAAAACCAGGTCGGAATTCTCATCATCCATTACTGGCCTTTGTGGATGAATGTAAGATGATTGCTAACTTTTGGTTGCGAAGTGGAAATACAAATGCTACTAATAACTTTCTATCCTTCTTACAAGACACCATGGATAGGTTAAAAGGAAAGAAGGTGAGTTTATTGCGAGCAGATAGTGGGTTCTACGGTAAGGATATCTTCGATTTTGTAGAACAGAAGAGTATTAACTACATTATTGTAGCTCGTCATTATGCTACTATTCAAAGAAAAGTAGCTGGACTCAAAGATTGGTGGACCTTAGAGAATGGATTACAAATCACTGAAACAACATATCAAAGTGAAACTTGGGATGCGCCAAGACGATTAGTAGTAGTCAGACAACAAATCAAGAAAAGACCTAAAGCGACAGGAAAACAACTTAAGCTGTTCAAAGAAGAAGGGATATATGAAAACTATCGATATAGTTGTTTTATCACCAATCTAGAACTATCAGCTCATATGGTCTGGACAATGTATCGTGGACGGGCTGATTGTGAAAATCGCATCAAGGAAATTAAAGAAGATTTTGGCTTTGATAGTTTCAATATGCAAGACTTCGCAGCCACCGAAGCAGCCCTTAATTTTGTAGTCATTGCTTACAATTTGATGAGTCTATTCAAGCAGGCAGTTTTACGCTCAGATCAACTCCCTCAACTCAAAACTTTACGTTACAAAATATTCGCCATTGGAGGTTACATCACTAAATCTGGAAATCAAAACTTACTCAATCTTTCACTGGCAATGAAGAGAAGAAAATGGATAGAAGGCATTTGGTCAAATTCTCAAAAATTCAGCTGGCCTTTTGTTCCTAACTAATTCCTAATGACAATTCCGGGTTTAAACAAAGGCAGCATGTACAATGGGGTCGGCCACGGCGCACAAATGGAACAACAC
>JABSPP010000257.1 GCA_013214275.1 Flavobacteriaceae bacterium | reverse complement strand
ATCGGCCCCACTGACCGATACAGGGCCCACAGGCATTGGTAAATATTTTTGCATCTAATTTTTCGAAGATCTCTAGGATACCGTCTCTTTCTGCTGTGTAACGCACTTGTTCTGATCCTGGGTTGATTCCAAATTCTGCCTTGGTGGTGAGTCCTTTGTCTAGTGCTTGCTGTGCAATGGAGGAAGCTCTGGACAGGTCTTCGTAGGAAGAGTTGGTACATGAGCCTATAAGTCCCCATTCTACTTGTAACGGCCAGTCATTGGCGGATGCTTTTGTGGTCATCTCTTGACCAACATTGGTGGACAGGTCTGGTGTGAAGGGACCGTTTAGTAATGGCTTTAATTCGGAAAGATTGATATCAATTACTTGATCAAAATACTGATCTGGGTGATTGTAAACTTCGGGATCTGCTGTTAAATATTCTTTCACTTGGTTCGCTGCGTCTGCTACGTCCGATCGGTCTGTTGCACGTAGGTAGCGTTCCATCGTCTCGTCATAGCCAAATGTAGATGTGGTAGCACCGATTTCTGCGCCCATGTTACAAATCGTTCCTTTTCCTGTACATGACATTGCTGTGGCTCCCGGTCCAAAGTATTCTACAATGGCTCCTGTGCCTCCTTTGACTGTGAGAATTTCGGCAACTTTTAAAATCACATGTCAATCGGACACCTATGAGTTTTGGGAATTTTAATTCCCAAGGCACTCCAGCCATTACATCTACTGCATCAGCACCTCCTACACCAATGGCTACCATTCCCAATCCTCCAGCGTTGACGGTATGAGAATCGGTTCCTATCATCATTCCTCCAGGAAATGCATAATTTTCTAGGACTACCTGATGAATAATACCTGCTCCTGGTTTCCAAAATCCGATGCCATATTTATTGGAAACGGACTCTAAAAAATTAAATACTTCATTGCTGTTGTTTAACGCTGCTTGTAGATCTTTGGTTGCCCCTACTCTTGCTTGAATCAAGTGATCACAGTGAACAGTTGTGGGAACCGCTACTTTGGGTTTCCCTGCTTGCATAAATTGCAACAAAGCCATCTGCGCTGTTGCATCTTGGCAAGCAATTCTATCTGGGGCAAAATCCACGTAATCTTCGCCTCTTGCAAATGCTTTTGTGGGATGACCGTCCCATAGATGGGCGTATAATATTTTTTCTGCCAAAGTGAGAGGTTTTCCTGTGATTTTTCTGGCTGTATCTACACGTTCTACAACTCTGTCATAAACCTCTTTGATCATATTGATGTCAAAAGCCATTTGAAGTATTTTTTAAATTAAATTTTACTTGTTTAGATGTACATGAACCATGTGGTATTTAATCACTTCGTTTTATTGAGTCATTGACCTTTATCTGACCAATTCCTGAGTGATAATCTCATGCTGGACAAAACTACAATTTTTGTATGATATTTTTATCACAAACAATAGATAGCTTTCGTTGATTGATAGGAAAAATTGATTTTGAATTGCTAGTCGATCAATAGGGATTTAATTTTTCAACGTTGGCTTAATTGTTCATGGTTACAAACAAAGAAGGTTGAGAGATTTTAAAATCTCTCAACCTTTTTAATGTTTAGTCGGGGTGGCAGCCCTAAACACCCAATCCGTAAACTATTGTAATACAGATTTTTACTGAAGTTTAGAGATGGACAGTCACCGATTAACTCACTTGTTTTTTAGAACTTCTTGGTGTGAATGATGATTCATACTGCATTATTCCTGTATTTATTTATCATTCAAATCTGTGCAAAACTAAGTAAATTTTATGAAGAACGAAAGTAAAAATTCACTTAAAACAGGGTAAAACACATCAAAAAATATACTCCAAAACCTCTTCCAATTCAATACCCGAATACTCTGCAAATTCTCTCACAGTAACAAACTGATGCGGTTTTTTATCAAGATAAGTTTTAATGTCTTGCAATAGTTTACGACCATAGCGTTCACTACGTCCTGTGATGCGTTGAATGTCCTTTGGGTATATGCAAACTCTTTTGGTAATCATTAATACTCTATCTATGCTTTATCTATGCTAAAACCGTACCTAATCGGTTGAGTTGGCACAGATGTTTAAAAACGGAAGTTAAATTTTAATTCCTTGTCTGCAAGTTAGCTGTTTTGGACTGTATAACCCAAAAATCTATTTAATATGGCAAGACAAACTGGAATTATCAAACTTAAAGGAACTATCGGTGGTATTTCCTTTTACAAAACTTCTGATGGCCACTTAGCTCGTGAAAAAGGCGGTGTGGATGGCAATCGTATCGCCAACGATCCAGCCTTTCAAAGAACGCGTGAAAATGGCTCTGAATTTGGACGTGCAGGCAAAGGTGGCAAACTTTTGCGAAATGCGATTCGTGAGTTGCTACAAAACGCAAAGGACAAGCGAGTGGTTTCTCGTTTGACCAAAACTTTGGTGGCAGTTACCAAAACTGATACTACTAACGAAAGAGGTTTGCGAACCCTTCAAGATGGGAATTTAAGCCTTTTAGAGAACTTTGAATTTAACTTGAATGGTAAGCTTGGCACCACGCTTTTTGCACCGTTTACCAATGCTTTTGACCGTGTTTCTGGCGATGCAACGGTTAACTTAGATGCCTTCTCACCAACTGTGAGAATTGCTGCACCTACAGGAACAACGCATTTTAAAGTGGTTACTGGTGCTGCAGAATTAGATTTTCAAAATGAAAGCTTTGTTTTTGAACTCTTTTCAAAAAAGCTTTTCAACTTGCAATTTTGTCGCCAGGCAAAAACTTCCTTTCAAAAAAATCTTTTAATCCCCAAAAGTTTTTTATTTCCCAAAAAGCTTTTTCTTCCATAAAAGTTCTTTCTCTTTCAGGAAATCTCAGGATTTTGGGATGGGCAGTATACTATTTCCTTTCAAAA
The DNA here is from genome assembly GCA_013214275.1 of Flavobacteriaceae bacterium. GTDB lineage: Bacteria > Bacteroidota > Bacteroidia > Flavobacteriales > Flavobacteriaceae > Polaribacter. Next base: position 43 of record JABSPP010000257.1, on the reverse strand, counting down.
CCTAGGATATCGGTGGCATGCAGGGGTAGAAAAGAACTTTCCC
>JABSPP010000256.1 GCA_013214275.1 Flavobacteriaceae bacterium | reverse complement strand
TAAGTCTATGTAGCCTATAACGTTGGATTGCTTTGATCTTAAACGAAATATAGAAGCACCCCCACCACCTTTCGGGATGATGTAGTAAATTGGGTCTTCGTTTTCAAGCTCCCTCCAAACAGCTTCATCTTTATAAGCAAAACCAACATCTACACTTCCCGAAAAAACAATATCATTCACCCGTAGATTATCGAAGTATATAGGGTCAGAAGGATTGTATGTATTTTCTTTTTCAGAGTCAAATATTATTCCATCTTCTACTGGAGTCCCGTCGGGAAGTATCTCAAATGCCTTGTACTCTTTTTGATTATCTGCTCCATCAACTTCTATTTCAACAATATCGGAAACTTGAAAATACCTAGACTCAATATATGGCACAGTTGATTTTATTTGCCTTAAAACCTCATCATCTCCAAAGTTACCTAATATGGCTCTTAGTTGAGCAACGGAGGATTCTGTGAAATTTATTAAACTCATTTTATATGTCCACAAAATTAAACACAGACGTGTTATATATCTTAAAAAACTGCGTACTAGGGTTTTCGACTGTAGGTTGATTAACATTCCCACTTGCTAGTGTACCATCATCATTTAAATGGTAGTTTATATTACCCGACCTGTCTCTAGGTTGCTTCACTAGCTTCTTGTCGCCTTGGTTGTAATAAAAAGACCCTTGCTGTGTGATTTCAATGCCACCATTGGATACGCCCCAACCGTTATTATCTACACTTATACCTGCTTCCATCTCATAGTATTTAACACGCCTGCCTTCTTCATCAGTATAGAATTTCAAGTTTCCAACAACATAATTTAATAGAACTGTTTCTTTGGAAAACTTATAATCACCTACAGTCCATGTATCTTTATTTATTATATTTGTGAGCTTTTCTGAGTCCGTCTGATCCCAGTCAAACTGATTCCATTTGCACACTCCATCAAGTCGAACTTTATTAATTTTAATGTCATAAGGCTCACCGTTTGGGTTTATGATAGGCTGTTTCAGTGGAGATAAGTCATTATCTAAAGGTATTCGAGTTATAACAGGCGTGAAGTTAATTAAGAAAGGGGCATCTAAAGGAGTTAAAGCACCATTAGCACCGCTACCACCACTGCTACTACCACCACCTGCTTCAGCTCTAGGAAACTTATAGCTAAAAGTGCCCCTGAAATGATCAGGCTGATTGTTATAGTGGGTCAGAGAAACGTCATCAAGTATACAACCTGATATTGTTGGGTGAGAATCACCCTTTTTAGGGATGTACTGATTAGCTAATATAGTCGAAGCAGGTCGCCAAAGATTATCATTAAAGTCTATATCTATTGTTATAGTCTCTTCTATGCCGTCATCTGTCATTCTTGCTCTTGTAGTGGTCTTTAGTATAGCATCGTTTACTCTAGCCCATTGGTCAAACTCAGGGAATAATATACCCCTGTCGCCTGCATAAGTGCCACTGCCGCCACCCACTGAACCCGTCTGTGATGTTAATCCCCCGTAGTTGTCAAAATTTCCCATTATACGCTCTCTAATTGTATTTTATTATTTAAATCCTCTATAAGCTCATTAGTTCTCTTTTGCTCTTGTAGATTCTCTTGCAATAATTCTTTGTTGCTATCAACAGCGCCTAATGATCTTGACCTAGTTTCTATACTTACTTTTACAGACTGCGCCGAACCTGCTTGTATTGCGTCTATGAAATTAACTCTACCAGTACCACCTTTTAAAGCTTGCTCTTGTTGTTTAAGGTTATCTAGTTGTTTCTTTAAAATTCCTAGCCTTGTTTTATCTTGAGAGATTTGCTCATCCCTTGCGATCTTTTGCTTAAGACCTACACTTAAAGCTTCGGCGACAGCTAACTGTGATTGTTGTTGTAAATTTAAGAAGTTCTTAGCAGAAGTCTCTTGCTCTTTGACTGATTTATTGTATTCTTCAAATATAGGTAATTCAGCACCTTTATTGTAAAGGTTTTGCAATTTAATTTGGTCTTGCTGTATTTTTTCTTGTGCTAATCTTTCTTGGGTTATTTCACGTTGACTCTTTAAATATTCATTGGTGATGTCAAGTAGATTTGATTGTGTAGTTACACTGCCTAAACCACCCTCTCGAACAACAGAGTTTTGAATCTTCTGTATTTCTTTAAGCTGTTCTTTTGTTTTCTCAGTGTTAAGGAGTGTTTTGCCTTGGAATTTTATTGCCTCTAACTGCCTCCTCCTAGCTTCTTTTGCAGTTATCTCGCCTTGCTTTCTAGCTATTTCAGCTTGGGCAATCCTTGTCTTAGTTGCTTCAATTACAGATTTGGTCAATGCTATGTCTGACTCTCTTACGTCTCTGTTTGCAGCTAAGCGTTCACCTATCTTTCTGATTGACAAGACGATTGCACTATTTGATGCAAGCCATCTAGAACTTTCATCACTAGCAAGTCTTATTTGGTTTACTATTCTATTGTATTCAGCCGTTGCAGATTTAGCGTTGTCTAGTGCCTTTTGTCCAAAAGCCTTGTCAAGGGCAATAGCTGAAGCAGTCAAAGCTTCATCGGAAGACAGCAAACCTTGATCTAATAGCTTAGTTAATTCAGCTTGAGTTTTGCCTAGTGCTCCTGCTAATTTAGTGTAAAAGCCCGGTATCCTTTCACCAATTTGACCTCTAATTTCTTCAGCGGCCGCTCTACCTTTTGATGCAACTTGACCAAAAGCTAAAATTACTGAATTAGTCTCATCAGCAGTCAATGATAATGCGGCAGAAGTCTTTAAGATTGACTCAAATAATTGGTCTGTTACAGTACCCTCTACACCACTACCTCTAGTTGCGGCTGTCAATGTAGCAAAACCACGAGAAGCAGATATTAAATCAACTCCTAATCGGTTAGCTAACCTAGCCGCTTTTTGAGTTTTATCATTAAACTCTTCAGTGCTGTTTGTTGCGGCTCTCATTCTGTTTTC
>JABSPP010000255.1 GCA_013214275.1 Flavobacteriaceae bacterium | reverse complement strand
ATTCCTTTATATATTCGCAATATTTATTTAGAGTTTTTAAGGTGTCAGGATCGATTTTTAGCTTTCGTTTTTTAGGTGTAAATTTTTGTATTTGCATGATCTCAAATTCTCCATTCTAAGTGGCTTCATAACTACATAGGCTGCATTCAATGATACTTATTTTTAGGCTGGTATTGTCAAGTATATTTTTAAGGTCGAGAAGCAAGGAAAATCTGGTCAAGCCAGATTTGCTTTTTCCCCCCTCCGCCCCCAGGGGAACCTTACCTCTGTTGAAGTACCGTCCCTAAAGAAAGAAAGAGGCAGAGATAAGTAAAGGTTCACACCCTACTCACTAAAGTGGATGACGGTGTTTCGTTAGCTCGTTGATATTACAAGAAGAGAAGTGATTCCATGTCATCCAAGTTGAATCACGATTTGGACAACCTTCTATAATATTGAGGTTAAAACGACATCCAAAGGCATCACTCTTGAAACTGGACACAAGAGGCTCCTTGCGGGTGACTTAGCATCCATGTCGCATCTGAAGATATCCTATCTATCTAATAATATGGTTTATTATTGGTGATTGAGCTGCAGGCAGTAGCTATTTATAAATAACTAGTATTGAAAATTAATAAAGTTATATATAAACTTTCTGGAGGTGGAATAGGAGGCCAAAATGAGAAGCCAAAACAGAAAAACAATTCGATTTACATGCTCACAGTTAAACTTCTTAGACGAGCAAAAGCTAATGCCTAACGAGACACTTAATGATGTGGTTAGGCGAGTAATAGACAACTATCAAAAGCTGACAGAGAGCACGAAAAGAGTTCCAGACTTGCAAGCATTTACTTCAAAATCTGGTCTACTTTTTGACCTAATTAAAGAGGTTATTAATAAGCAAGATCGAATGGAACAAGAGGTGTTGGCGGTCCTTCAGATTCAGACAGAAATTATGAGCCAGATGAGGGAAGACCAAAGCAAGATCACAGACCATTTACAAAGCTTTGATGTTATTTCTGAGCAATGATGAAGGATTGGAAATCAAATGGCGGATATGTTTAGATATGCAGAATTGGTCCTATTAGGGCAAATATTATTAGGATTTTTATCGACAATTTTACTCCCGTCAAAACTAGTTTTTAAAGTTATATCATCGGTATTTTTGGTGTATTCAGGATGGTTTGGCATCAAGTACATCTGGCCATATATGCTGCTTATTTTATCAAAAGTTGTAGAGCAGTATTCATTTCCAAAGTTAGCTGACTTTATTGGCTACCATTTTGAATATTTTTCTTATATTTCAGAGAATATATTAACCTTTGGCTCATTGCCATTTATAGTGTCATTTATTGTCATAAATGTAGCTATATTTTGGTTAAATATAACCTTCCTTAATAGGGTCGTTTCTCAGAAAATTGTAGCGCCATTTATTATCATCCTATTGTATGTATCATACATTTATTCAACTTTTCTTATCTCAATTCCTTTGATGATTGTTTACCTCACGATCGGTCGCCCCAGCGCAGAAAATATGAGAATCCTCGTGGCAGGATCGGAGGTTGTTCCTAATGAATTGAAGGGAATTTCTATTATCCGCGGTCTTAATCTTTTTAAGCGAACTGCAGGAATATATATTCACGAATTCCTCAGAATTTCACTAAAAAGTGAGACCACGGGATTCTTATTTTTGGGTATGCCTGGATCTGGAAAAACAAATGTAATTTTTCAGTTTTTAACACAAATATTTAAGCGAAAAGATAAGCAAATAATTTATGACTACAAGGGAGACTTTACTCAAGCAGTTGGTGAAGATAGCTCTGTTTTAATATTCTCGCCGTTTGATGCAAGATCTGTTACATGGGACATGGGAAAGGATATCGATACCTCTACTAAAGCGGCAGAGTTCGTATCCATGATTGTGCCAACATTGAGTGATAATTCCGACAAGGATTTTTTCCCTGGTGCCGCACAAGATGTACTTATAGCTTCCATCCTTAGTCTTCAAGCCGAGTTGGGAAAAAAATGGCTCTTTTCGGACTTCTATAAGCGGGCTCAAGATAAGGAAAAGATCGTAAAAGCAATCAGAGAGTTTAGGCCAGAATCTGAACTTTTATTTGATGAAGAAATGGAGAATGAACAGAGCGCGGGTATCCTGGGAACAATCAGAATCAGGCTTGCGAGGCTAGAGCCAATTGCAAGAGCGTGGAACAGTAGAGGTAATCTATTTAGCTACTCAGATTGGGTTACGAATGATGATGCTGATAAAAGAACAGTTATCGTAAAAACTCATGCTCGGTATGAAAATATTAGCGGCACAGTAGTATCAATGATATTTGAGATGATTTTTAAAGAAATCCTCTCTCTTCCAGATTCAAAATCTAGGATAATTTGGGCGGTTTTTGATGAGCTTCAGTTGCTTCCTAGGATTCCCTCTTTGCTTAGTATTACTCGCGCCGCGAGAAGTAAAGGTTTAAGGGTAATTGTAGGGACACAAGACTTTGGCAAAACTAAGAAGTCATATGAGCGTGATGGTGGAACCGAAGCATTTATCAATGGATTTGCATTCAAATTTTTGGGTCGTTTGGACTCTCCTGAAACCATTGAGTATGCGTCGAGAATGTCGGGCAAAAATGACTATCATGAAACAAAAAGAAATGTAACGGTTTCCGAAAAAGGCAGCTCTATCACATTAACAAAGACTAAAGTAAGCAAACAAGCATTGGAGAGTGGAAGTTTCTCTGGACTTCCTGAACCTGACCTAATCCGGCCAGCCTTTTTTTGGCTGAAGCATCCAGGCTGGCCGATTGTAAAACTTCGATACCAAATTAAGGTTACTCCTTCCAAATATCCATCACAAATTGATGCTGTTTGGATGTCAGATCGTGACATTAATGCCCCAAAACAGTCAGTGGAAACAATGAGTGCAGGTGATGCTTCAGCAGCAACGAGGTCGGTTAAACGGGACAACCAG
>JABSPP010000254.1 GCA_013214275.1 Flavobacteriaceae bacterium | reverse complement strand
ACAGTTGTATATTGTAAAACTTTATCCTTTTCCAGATTTTTGTTGAGAAGCTCCGCAAATGATGTGCCGTGTAATAGACTCTTGTAATAAAGGCTTACCTGTTCGTTATCATCAGAAATCATTTGATATTTAACATTAAAAATTGGAATGAACTTCTCCAAGAATTCATCTCTTTTCAGATGGATTCGATTTCCATACCCTGTTAACTGATCGTTGTAAACCTCTAAATTCATATCTTTAAAGGTCCTATTGGCAGCAAAGTACTTTAATAGTGCATTGCGCTGCGATAATACTTTGTTGTAGGCAATAAGATCCTGAAGGTATTCCTTGTCTTGTTGTGAGATGACACCATCAATAAATTTTCTCCGTGTTTCGCTACCTTCAACAACCAGGTTGCTATCTGAAGGTGAAATGATCACCAGAGGAATTTGTCCAATATGATCTGAAAATTTTTCATAGGCTTTCCCATTGCGCTTGAGTGCTTTTTTCTGGCCTCGCCTTAAACTACAAACAATCTTCTCCTCTCTTTCATTAATTGTATAATGACCTTCAACAACAAAGAAATGATGATTGTGCCTGATGTTTTGAACGGCTATGGGGTTGAAATAACTCTTAGCAAAAGAAAGGTAGTAAATGGCATCTAAAATATTGGTCTTCCCTACACCATTTTTGCCAACAAAACAGGTAATTTTCTGGTTAAAATCAAAGTGTTTAGACTCAACGTTTTTAAAGTTCAGTAAAGATAATTTCTGTAGATGCATGCAAAGATAAAAGTGAGTACAACGGACTGCAAATTATCGAAAATTTACCAAATAGCAGCTTTCAAATTCCAATTAAAAAAACTATTTTTGCGCACACAAATTTTTAAGGAATATGGCAACATATAAGAAAAGAGGATTAAAACCCAGAGATCGAAAAGATCAGCAGTCGCTAGAGTCACAAAGTGCTACTGCGGAAGTTTTTAAGACACTCGATCAAACAGCCTCTAAATCTGAACAATGGATAGAAAAAAACAAGACATTTTTATTTAATGGTTTGGTTGTTATTATTGTTGCAATATTGGGTTACATGGGATATTACAAGTACATCATTGAGCCAACAGAAACTGAGGCCTCCAATGAATTAGCATTTCCAAGAGCGTATTTTGATCAGTCCTCTGTCGCGCCACCTAGCGAAGTAGATTCTCTTCTTCAGTTGGGATTGGACGGTGCCGATGGAAAGTATGGTTTTCTAGATATTGCTGAAATGTACAGTGGGACTAAAGCGGGTAATATTGCTAACTACTACGCTGGTGTCTCTTATTTAAAATTAAAAGACTATGAAAATGCCATCGATTTTTTGAGTCAGTTTGATTCTGATGATGACATCTTGGGACCTACAGCTTTAGGTGCCATTGGTGATGCTTTTGCCGACATTGACCAAGAACAGGAAGCTTTAGAATATTATGAAAAGGCAGCTTACAAAAAAGAAAATGACTTTACCACCCCTCTATTCTTGTTCAAGGCTGGAAAAACAGCAATGCAGTTGGATCAGTTTGCCAAAGCAGAACAGTTTTTTCAAGAAATTAAAGATGATTACTCAAAAACAGATATTGGTAAGGATATAGACAAATATCTTAGCAGTGCTGTTTATGCTCAACAATAGTTATGGCTAGTACAGACTTATCTGCATTTGATAAAGCAGCAATCCCAAACGCGTGTTCATTTCGGTTTGGGATTGTTGTTTCTGAATGGAATTCTGAAATTACTCACAATCTAAAAAAAGCCGCGATAGAAACTCTACTAGAATGCGGAGCAAAGGAGGAGCATATCATCTCTTGGAATGTTCCAGGCAGCTTTGAACTAGTATATGGCTGCAAGAAAATGATAGAGACCCAGTCATTGGATGCTGTGATCGCCATCGGAAATGTAATTCAAGGCGAAACGAAGCATTTTGATTTTGTCTGTGAAGGAGTAACACAGGGAATCATCGACTTAAATGTAGCGTACGATACCCCTGTTATCTTCTGTGTGCTTACAGATCATACCCTACAGCAATCTATAGATCGATCTGGCGGGAAACTAGGAAATAAAGGAGTAGAATGCGCCATTGCTGCAATTAAAATGGCGGCTTTAAAACAACTTTAACAGTAGAACTTTTCAAGTTTTTTTGACCAACTATCCCGAATTAAGTAACTTTGATGATATTGTCGTATTGTTTTTGAAACTCTTTTACTAAAATAAAGTAATTATGTTTGGATTAGGAACTCCTTTTAAACCTAGAAGGTATTATGTATTTGATTATACTCCAAGGTATTATGATAAAAGAAAAGAACGTTTAAAAAAGTTAAAAGAGAAGTACAACAGTAATACTGAAATTCGAGACGAAGATGATGTTACCATAAATTTTACAAAAAATAACTTAAAAGATGCTTGGAAAAAATCAAAAAAGGCTCCAGGTGACCCTAGAGCAACACGAAGATTAGCCATCATAATTACTATATTAGTGGGAATTGTTGTCTATATCTTCGAGCTACATACGCTACTCTAATGTCAGATATCATACAACTCTTACCAGACCATGTTGCAAATCAGATTGCGGCAGGAGAAGTTGTGCAACGTCCTGCTTCTGTTGTCAAGGAATTACTGGAAAACTCCATTGATGCTGATGCACAGTCGATTAAACTTATTTTAAAAGATGCTGGTAAAACACTTATCCAAGTGATTGATGATGGTAAGGGCATGAGTGTTACTGATGCTCGCCTGTCTTTTGAGCGCCATGCTACCTCCAAAATTCGATCTGCCGATGATTTATTTCAGTTGCATACAAAAGGATTTCGAGGAGAAGCATTAGCATCCATTGCTGCCATTGCTCATGTAGAGATGAAGACCAATAGGGAAGATCAAGACTTAGGAACATATACGATTCCCGTACCTTTTACTGGTCTTCTAGGAATCGTCGATGTAACTCCGCATTGCGAAATTGATGGAAATACATGTCATAATGCTTGGCTCG
>JABSPP010000253.1 GCA_013214275.1 Flavobacteriaceae bacterium | reverse complement strand
CAATTAAAACGAGCATGTTCTTTTTACCCACTTTATTCGACATAGAGCCTTAAATTTTAATAGATATTGATTATAGTTTTTTATGTAAAAAATGAATTTCGTCTCACTTCACAAGCAGTTCCAAAAAACTCCTTAACTGCTCTAAAAACCCCAAGATGTACAATTATAAAATCATGACCACCGATATAACCTCCTTTTTTAACTTTGGGATACCAAGTACGTAAATGATTGATTACATCTTCATACTGATGTGAGGCATCTATAAAAACAAAGTCCAAACTTTCATCGGTATGTTGAGTAGTAGCTTTTAAAGATGTAGTTCTTATTGGATTTATCTATTTTTCAACTGGTTGAATATTATTTAAAAACTGCTCATATAACCAATTTTGATCATTCACTAATTCTGATTGAAAAAAAGAGAAGATGCACTTGCATGTTCAATGGGACCTCGCCAAGTATCTACACAATCAAATTTAATATTCTTATTTGAATTGATTATTTTTACCGTAATGAAGTAGCTCTAAGACTGCCCGAAAGGGCGGTCTTTTTTAATCGCAGATAAAGATCATCCTTTGTAAAAAGGCAACCGTATTACCTTAGCTGAAATTTGTTTCTTACGAACTTGAACAAAAATCTCAGTATCTCTCTTGGTAAACCCTTTTTGAACATATCCAAGACCAATTCCTTTCCCTAACGACGGACTCATAGTTCCGGAGGTTACACGACCAATTTTTTTTCCATGTGCATCTACAATGTCATAGCCTTGTCTTGGAATTCCACGTTCATTCATTTCAAATGCAATCAATTTTTTTGCGACACCGTGTTCTTTTTGAGCTTTTAAGAATTCTGAATTCACAAAGTCTTTGCTAAACTTGGTAATCCATCCCAATCCAGCTTCGATGGGAGAGGTGCTGTCGTCAATATCATTACCATACAAGCAATACCCCATCTCTAACCTCAAGGTATCACGAGCAGCCAGCCCTACAGGTTTAATACCCCAATTGGCACCAGCTTCAAAAACTTTGTTCCATACCTGTTCTGCCTCTTCATTTTTCACATAAATTTCAAACCCTCCAGAGCCTGTATAGCCCGTTGCAGAAATGATGGCATACGGAACCCCAGCAAAATCAGCTATTTTGAACTTGTAAAAAGGAATTTCTGCCAAATCAATGGAAGTCAAAGATTGCATAGCTTCCACAGCTTTTGGGCCTTGAATGGCTAACAAAGAATAGTCGTCAGAGACATTTCTTAAGCTTGCACCAATACCTTCGTTGTGTTTGTTTAACCAATCCCAGTCTTTATCAATATTGGAAGCATTGACTACCAATAAATAGGTTTCTTCTTTGATACGATAACAGATCAAATCATCTACAATTCCATTTGTATCATTTGGAAAACAAGAGTACTGTGCATCACCCACATTTAATTTTGAGGCATCGTTTGAAGTGATCTTTTGAATGAGCTCCAGAGCATTTGGGTCTTCAACAAGGAATTCACCCATATGACTGACATCAAAAACCCCTACACCATTGCGAACTGTAAGGTGTTCAAGGTTCACTCCTTCGTACTGAACTGGCATATGGTATCCAGCAAATGGAACCATTTTGGCTCCCAAAGCCTCATGAATATGTGTTAAAGCGGTATTCTTCATTGATAGTTGATTTGTACCGACAAAAGTACCGAAAAAAGCAAGAATTTTGATGTGATACGATTGGTAAAATTTTATTTCTCGACGGTGTCATTGGTCTCAATGTAAAAGTTGTGATCCACAGAAAAATCTTCTATGAGATCGTCTGTTGTTAATGTGATCCAATCTTTGGTAGGTTTAATCCATTGTGTTTTACCATTGATATAAATTTTTACAGGAATTAAAAATTGATCTACAACATTTGACCATCGGTAAGTGAGCTGCTTCGCTACCACTTTGTACTCCAAAACAGGAATTTTTGTGCTGCGCAAGTATTGATTAAAGAATGCTGTTAAATCCAACCCTATGTAATTGCTAAGATAATCTTCTATTTGCTTGGTATGTACCGTTTGATGGTAAAATGCTTTGTTGATTCCCAGCAATGCAGAGCGCCATTTTTCGTCATTATTTACAATTTGTCGAATCATGTGCAGCATATTGGCACCTTTGTAATACATGTCTCCCGAACCACTGTGATTTACATCATAAAAACCAATGATAGAACGATCGTTGCGAATATTCCTACGAGTGCCAATGACATAGGCATTGCTTGCTTCAGTTCCAAAGTGGTAATCTAAAAATAAATTTTCTGAGTAAGCAGTAAAGCTCTCGTGGATCCACATATCAGCCATATCGATGTTTGTAATGCTATTGGCAAACCATTCATGTCCCACTTCATGCACAATGATAAAATCGAATTTTAGTCCCCAACCCGAGCCACTAAGATCACGACCTCGATAGCCATTTTGATAGCCATTGCCGTAGGTCACAGAACTCTGATGTTCCATTCCCAAGTAAGGAACTTCTACTAGTTTAAAACCATCTTCATAAAAAGGGTAGGCACCAAACCAATGCTCGAAAGCCTCAAGCGTTCTAGCGGCCTCCTTAAATTGTTGCTTTGCTTTTTCTAGATTGTGTGGGAGTACATAATAATCGCAATTGAGTTGTCCTTTTTTTCCTTTGTAGGTTTCTGAAAAGTGCACATAATCTCCGATATTTACATTTACACCATAATTATTAATAGGGTTGACTACTTTCCACGAGTAGGTTTTTGTGTAGTCTGAATTTTCTTTGACATTTATTAGTCGGCCATTTCCAACACCCATTAGATGCTTTGGAGTGGTAATGTCTAGACTAATTCCCTGATCTGGCTCGTCGTACATATGATCTTTGCAGGGCCACCAAATGCTGGCACCGCCTCCCTGACAGGAGGTTGCTATAAAATCATTTCCGTTGGTATCACTACTCCAAGTAAAACCGTCATCCCATGGTGGGTTGTTGCTTATTTTGGGAATTCCTTGGTATTCTATTG
>JABSPP010000252.1 GCA_013214275.1 Flavobacteriaceae bacterium | reverse complement strand
GATTTTAACCGATCTGAAGAAAACCTCATCCCTTACATTGCCTTCGGGTCAAGTTTTATTGGAGTTCCCAGTACTATTCCTTACTCAGAAGATACTGCCACAATAAATTCATCAATTGGAATGAATTTTTGGATTTCACCTCAATGGGGAATGAATGTCCTAGGGACGTATAAATCTTCTAGTCACGAGTATGAGAGTATGAGATCTCACCACCAGTTGTCGGTGGGATCCATTTATAGTTTTAAGCCAAGAGTGATGGTTTTTAGATTATGGGATGGTAAAAGAAGATAACGATCAGAGCCGCTTTTGTTATCAATTCTTTTGTTGAGGTATTGAACTTTTCAAATAAGGTTATTTAGAACGTACTGGAATAAAAATTTGTATAATGTATCATTACAACAACTAATTTTTTCTAACCAGATAGTCTGAATTTTAACCCAAAGCAATCATTTGTCCAGGTTGTAAACGCTATTTTTTAAGTTGATTGCTTTAAAATTCGTATCGATTTATTGTGATCTGAAAAAATTGATGTCTTCTAAGCTCACCTCTGGGTTAGCACCTTTACTCCCTGCAACCAATGCTCCAACTGCCGACGCATAATCAAGGGCATATTCTGGTTTTTTACCATCTAATAGGCAGTGGATAAGAGATGCGAGGAAAGAATCACCAGCTCCGACTGTGTCAACCACTCCTATTTTGTAACCCTCGTGGCTGTAGATCTGGTTGTTAAAAAGGAATACAGCTCCGTGCTTTCCTTTTGTAACGCATATTTGAGATGTATTTGTTTTCTTAGAAAGAAAGCGAATATTTTCTTTTACATCTGGGTGGCTGAATCCCATGTAACTTGTAACTTCTTTTAGTTCTTCTTCATTAAATTTGATAAAATCGGCTTTTTTCATGAGTGTCAATAACAACTCTTTAGTATAGTAAGGTGCTCTTAAATTAACATCAAATACTTTAAAAGTAGCTTTTTCTAACAATTGTAATAATGTTTTTTGAGTAGTATTATTTCTTGCCGCTAAACTCCCATAAATAAACGCATCAGCCAACGATAGTTCCATGTCTATTTTTTTATTGTATGCTATATAATCCCAGGCACTAGGGAAATCAATGAAATACGATGCAGACCCTTCTTTATCTAGAGAAATACTAACACTTCCTGTTTTGTACACTGAATCTTTTTGTAAATGTACCGTTCCAATATCTGCATCTTTTAAAAAGCGGCAGATTTCTGTTCCATCTTCATCCTTTCCTATTCTACTAACTAGACAAACTTGATGTCCAAATGAGCGGAGTCTAACAGCTACGTTTAACGGAGCTCCACCTATCCTTTTTTGTGAGGGGAATACATCCCATAAAACTTCACCAAAGCAAATAATACGCTTCATTGTGTATGAATAAAATTTTATAAGTTCTCAACTCATTTACAATCATAAAATAAACTCATCACATGAATTTTTAGCATTTTATAAGTCAATAGATCATAGCTGAAATACTAAACTGTCACATTAAACTTAACAACGTATATTTCAGTGATGGGATAAAATGTGCAGAGAAAGTTAGCCTATCGAGACATTCTTTTCAATCAGAGTTCTAACAACCCATTTGTTTTAGAAACTCCAGCAGCCGACACTTTCATGTGCTCCTTCTCAGCGTCGCTCAGGTCAATCTCAACAATTTTTTCGATCCCTTCCTTCCCTAAAACAACAGGAACTCCAATACATAAATCTGTGAGTCCATAAGCTCCATCTAGCAATGCAGAACAAGGAAATATCTTTTTTTGATCACAGGCAATTGCCTGAACCAAACCAGATACAGCTGCACCTGGGGCATACCATGCAGAAGTCCCCAACAATTTTGTCAATGTCGCACCACCTACTTTAGTATCTTCTTTTACTTGATCCAGTCGTTCTTCTGAAATAAACTCAGAAACGGGAACTGAATTTCTAGTAGCCAAACGAGTTAGAGGAACCATCCCTTTATCAGAATGACCTCCAATAACCATCCCATCAACATCAGAAATAGGAGCTCCCAGGGCCTCTGCCAATCGGTATTTAAAACGAGCTGAATCCAGAGCACCACCCATCCCAATAATTCTATTTTTTGGTAATCCAGTAGTCTTGTGTACCAAATAAGTCATTGTATCCATAGGATTAGAAACCACGATTATAATCGCATTTGGGGAGTGAGCTATGAGGCTAGCAGAAACCGATTTCACAATCCCAGCGTTAATTCCAATCAATTCCTCACGCGTCATCCCTGGTTTTCTTGGAATTCCAGAAGTAATCACACAAATAGTGGAGTTTGCAGTTTTGGAGTAGTCATTTGTACTTCCAGTTATTGTTGTATCAAATCCGTTCAGAGAAGCAGTCTGCATAAGATCCATTGCTTTCCCTTCGGCATAGCCTTCCTTAATATCTAATAATACCACTTCAGAAGCGAAATTTTTAATAGCGATATACTCGGCGCAGCTTGCTCCAACAGCACCAGCACCAACAACTGTAACTTTCATATAAGTAGATTTTGAATGTATAATTTTAACGATGCAAAAGTAGTATAAAAATCGAGAATTTTACTCGATTTCACATCAAAAAAAGACCAGTTCCATTTCAAAGATTGCCACACAGTAAGCACTTAAATATTGAAAACGTTTTAGTAAAAAGAATGGCTGAGTCTCCTTTTTTTTAATAGCATTTTGTATGTTTATACCTCAGAAAAATGAACCATGATACAGACGAAAAAAAACTTCGTATTCGATTTTGATAGCACGCTAACTAGAGTTGAGGCACTTGATGTCCTGGCAGAAATTACACTAGTGAATAATCCCAAAAAAGAAGCAATCATCAACGAAATTATTGAGATCACCAATCTTGGAATTGACGGTAAAATATCATTCACATCATCCTTAGAAAATAGAATTCAACTTCTTAATTCTAAGAAATCATATTTAGCAATTTTAATTCAACAAAAAAAAGAAAAAGTTTCTCCCTCTATTGAGC
>JABSPP010000251.1 GCA_013214275.1 Flavobacteriaceae bacterium | reverse complement strand
AACCCGAATACCAACCCAGCTACCATTAACTTAAATGTTGATGGCTCTGTGAAGTGGTTACAAAATGGAGCTCAGCCTACAGACACAGCTAGAGCTATTTTATCGTATAAGGGTGTTATGTTGAAAAAACACCTGCTGGAAGGCGTTAAAAAGGGCGCTTTTACAGAGGAGGTTGCTGAAAAAAAGTTTCAGACTTGGTTAGATGAAAAAGCAGGAAAAGTTTCTGCAAAAGAAGAAAGTCTCACCAAAGCCAAAGCAGAAGCCAAAGCCAACGCTCTAGAAGCCGAAAAGGCTCCTAACGAAGCTAGAATAGCTGCTGCACAGCCAGAAGTTGAAGAAACTCCCGAAGAAGAAACTCCCGAAGAAGAAACTCCAGAGGAGGTAGCTACAGAGGAGGTAGCTACAGAAGATGTTGTAGCTGAAGGGACTACAGAAACTGTTGAGGAAGAAAAGAAGGAAGACGCTGCTGAATAATCGCCTATACAATCGTGCGTAAAGAACATTGTTTTTATCTAGGCAGTATTGTAAAAAAGCACAGTTTTAGAGGTGAGGTAGTGATTAAGTTAGACACTGATGACCCTGAACTGTATAGAAATATGGAATCGGTTTTTGTTGACTTAGGTGGCAATCTGATTCCTTTTTTTATTGAAAAAAGTTCTTTGAGTAGAGGCACTATGCTACGTGTAAAGTTTGATGGGGTGAACTCTGAAGATGAAGCAGATGCCATTGTGAAATCTGGGATTTATTTGCCTTTAGAATTGTTGCCTAAATTAAAAGGAAATCAATTTTATTTTCACGAGGTGATTGGTTTTACCGTGGTGGATGCGAATTATGGGAAGATAGGAGTGGTTACTAGAATTAATGACGCTACAGCACAGCCTTTATTTGAAATACAACAAGGTGATAAAGAAATCTTGATTCCACTAATTGATGATTTTATTAAAAAAGTGGATCGACAACATAAAGAGATACAGGTAAAGACGCCAGAGGGCTTGATTGACTTGTATTTGTAGATTCTGAGACCACGTAGCGACAGGCTCGTTGTAAAACAGAGCTGAGTGGGATGTTACAAGTGATCTCTTAGGATAAAGTGAGGTGGCCGAGTGGTCGAAGGCGCACGCCTGGAAAGTGTGTATACCTCAAAAGGGTATCGAGGGTTCGAATCCCTTCCTCACTGCTAAAAGGCTACGCTAAAAGCGTGGCTTTTTTGTTTAAAAAAAATACGGTTGTGTACTAGATTTTGCAAATACAAAGCGGTCTTTATATCAATAGTTGCTTTTCTGGATAATGGCTGTAATCTATAAGAAAACCGCAACCAGATTTAGATAGGGATTGTATTGCGGTTGCGGTTTGGCGGGGTGCATGTACTTTGTGTGTTATTGTTAAAAATGTGCACTGGGACAGATGCAGTAGGGAACCTGCCCCAGATACACTAGAGTATTACCCCAACACTCTATTTTGTTCTGGGTGTTACTTTGTCCTTTTTAATATCTGCTGCTTTTGAAGTTTTTGTCTATCCATCTCTTGTTTTCTTTTGCCTGCTAGCTGCCAGATGGCTGCTTCTATATCTGAATTGTTTCGTACACCTTGAAACACCATTCGCACATACTGGATGGTGTGTGGCTTGCCTTTGCGATTGGTGATTTTCTTATTTTTTAGGATCTTTAAAATGTCACTTGCATAGTATCCCTGAAATAATTCTCGCAACTCTTTTCTTTCGATTTCTGTAATCATAGGAATTATTCGTTGATTTTAACATATTTGTTATTATATTGTAATAGTTTTGTTGCACGCAAGTTACGTAAATAAATTTACAAAACAACAAAAAATGGCAAATAAATTTACAAATATTAAAGAACGGGTTGTTCAGATAGCCAAGAAACAAGCAATTTCTCAGGAACAATTTTTCTATAGTATTGGGATGACGTCTGCAAGTTTTAGAGGAAATGCTAAGGATACACCGCTAAATTCGAACGCTGTGGCTAAGATTATTTTAAAATATCCTGAGGTAGATCCTTATTGGTTGTTGACTGGTGAAAGGAAAGCTGCTGGTGAGAATATTTTAGGTGAATCTAAGCTAATTTATGCGGATGGTGATACTCGTTGTGAGGAAAAAGATGAAATAATTGCGATGCTAAAAAGTCAGATTGAGGATCTTAAGGCAGATAAAGAGGATTTAAGAGAATTGCTACATCTTGCTAAAAAAGATAAAGGGTAGGTTTGCTACAAAAAGCTATGATTTTTAATATTTTATCTCAGTTGATGCTAGCTGTCTCACTATAGAGTCCATCTTTGGTGAGGGTTTTCTAAATGTAGTTTGGCGTTTGTCATAGTGTAAGGTGTATTTCGAATGCCGCGTTAGGGATAGCAGCGGCATCCTTTTTTGTCCTGTATAGGCAAAAAAGATATAGCGGAGAGCCCGACCCACAGGGGAACGCCCTAAAAAAAGAGCTTTAAACGACGCTTGATTTCTTTTTAAAGATGGTGTTATTTGATAATGACTCGTTTTGTGACTAATCTATTATCTGCATAGATTTTTAACAAATAGATTCCTGAGCGGATGTTGTGAATTTCTAAGGTATTTGTATTCTTTGTTTTACTTAAAATTTGTTGCCCTAGGGTGTTTAACAAAACTATTTTATTGATTTGTTCTGTTGTTCTAATATTAAGGGTATGTGCGTTGTTGGATGGATTGGGATAGACAGAAAATTGATTGGCAAATACATTGTTGGTGCTGAGTCCTGTATTTTGGTAAACCCGAACATAGTCTATCACCATGGAACTTTCTGAAAAACTGGGATCTATGCCTCCTGCTACTCCGCCCATGGCAACGTTTAAGAGGATAAATTGATCTAAATCAAAAGGCCATCCGTCATGAAATCCGTCGTTATTTGTATCGATGTATTCGCTGGGTTTAAAGTAGGTGTAATATCCAACATTGTCTATAAGAAAGGTTATTTGGTTGGGTGACCAGTTAACGGAATAGATATGAAAATTATTGGCAACATCTGCCAGCATTTGTGTGTCTGTGTTTACGG
>JABSPP010000250.1 GCA_013214275.1 Flavobacteriaceae bacterium | reverse complement strand
TCGTATTTGTATGATATTGATGGAAAGATAAACACTTAACTTTGGTTTAGATAGTACAAACATAAGGGCTAACGCAGTACCAAAAAAACATGTCAACTAATAGCAAATGAGGATCAATTATTTTTTTGTTAAACTGCAATTTGTCACAAGATAATATCACCTACAATAACAGCGTTAAACCAATCCTAAACATCCAAATACTTCCCCCTTTTCAAGTAAAAAAAATCATGTACATTTAGCTTGTAGAATTTTTAAGTTGAACACTCCTAGCCACTACTCTCAATACATCAAAAAACAAGCAAAACGACTAGGTTTTCAAAATTGTGGTATCGCCAAAGCAGCATTTTTAGAAAAAGAAGCCCCTAGATTAGAGAACTGGCTCAAAAATGATTACCATGGAAAGATGCACTACATGGAACATCATTTCGATAAACGACTAGATCCTCGATTATTGGTAGAAGGAGCCAAGTCAGTAATTTCACTTTCCTACAACTACTATCCAGAAATTACACAACGAGAAGATTCCTACCATATCTCTAAATATGCTTACGGAGAAGATTATCATCACGTCATCAAAGAAAAACTCAGAGAATTATTACACGCTATCCAAGAAGACATTGGAGAAGTCAACGGAAGAGCTTTTGTAGACTCAGCGCCGGTGTTAGAGAGAGCTTGGGCAGAAAAGGCCGGCTTGGGATGGAATGGAAAGCATACCTTGCTCATCCAAAAGCAACACGGATCATTCTTCTTTTTAGCAGAACTAATTATTGATTTAGACCTGGAGTATGACCAACCCTTCACAACAGACCACTGTGGAGAGTGTACACGCTGCATAGACGCCTGTCCAACAGAAGCCATTCTGCCAAATACTAAAATTGATGGAAGTAAATGCATCTCATACTTCACCATCGAACTTAAAGACAGCCTTCCCGCAGAGTTTAAAAACACATTCCAGGATTGGATGTTTGGCTGTGATATCTGTCAAGATGTATGTCCGTGGAATCGCTTTTCCAAACCTCATACAGAACCATTATTTCAACCTAAAAAAGAACTACTGGAAATGAGTAAAAGAGAATGGGAAGAAATCACCCAAGAAACATTTAAAAAAGTCTTTAAGAAGTCAGCAGTAAAGCGAACAAAGTTCAGTGGACTTACAAGAAATATCCAGTTCCTAAAAGATGAATCGTAACCCTCCATCTTATCCTGAAAAGCCTATATTTGTAAGTCCTAAATAGTTGACTGTACATGAGTAATTCGAGGAAGAGAAGAGAGGCATTACTGTACCATGCAAAACCCAGACCAGGTAAAATTACTGTTGTCCCCACAAAAAAATACACCTCACAATACGATTTATCGCTAGCCTACTCCCCAGGAGTAGCAGAGCCTTGCTTAGAAATTGCAAGAGATAAAAATAATGTGTATAAATACACTGCTAAAAGCAACTTAGTTGCTGTAATTTCCAATGGAACAGCAGTACTAGGGCTCGGAAACATAGGGCCAGAAGCCTCCAAGCCAGTAATGGAAGGAAAAGGATTGCTTTTTAAAATATTTGCAGATATCGATGTATTTGACATAGAAGTTGATGCAACCGACGTAGATAAATTTGTGGAGACTGTCAAGGCAATTTCACCAACTTTTGGTGGAATCAACCTAGAGGATATCAAAGCACCCGAGGCTTTCGAAATAGAAAAGCGACTTAAAGAAGAACTGGATATCCCGGTGATGCACGACGATCAACACGGTACTGCAATTATCTCCGCAGCCGCCCTTAAAAATGCAATTGAGTTATCAGAAAAAGAGTTGTCTAAAGTACAAATCGTGGTCAACGGTGCAGGAGCTGCTGCCATTTCCTGCGCACGACTCTACATTAGAATGGGGGCTAAAAAAGAGAATATTGTCATGTGCGATAGCAAAGGAGTCATTCGAACCGATAGAGATCATTTAACCTCTCAAAAAGCAGAATTTGCAACCAGCAGAGATTTGAGTTCTCTAGACGATGCCATGCAAAACGCTGATGTTTTTATAGGACTATCAATAGGAAATGTTGTTAGCGCAACCATGTTGCTATCTATGGCAAAAAATCCAATCGTATTTGCTATGGCAAACCCAGAGCCAGAAATATCCTACGATTTGGCCTGCGCTACCAGAAGCGACGTCATTATGGCAACAGGCAGATCAGATCATCCCAATCAGGTGAATAATGTGCTGGGGTTTCCATTTATATTCAGAGGAGCGCTAGATGTACGAGCCACCAAAATCAACGAAGAGATGAAGATGGCCGCGGTATTGGCATTGGCAGATTTGGCCAAACAATCAGTACCAGAGCAAGTCAATATCGTCTATGATGAGGTAAGCCTTTCCTTTGGTAAAGAGTACATCATCCCCAAACCATTTGACCCTAGATTAATCTATGAAATCCCACCTGCAGTAGCCAAAGCTGCCATAAAATCTGGAGTAGCATTACAACCCATAGAAGATTGGGATGCCTACCGAGAATCTCTTATGGATCGCTCTGGATCTGGAAGTAAAGAAATTAGATTATTACACAACAGGGCAAAAAGAAACCCTAAAAGAGTGGTGTTCGCAGAAGGTGACCAATTAGATGTTTTAAAAGCTGCCCAAAGAGTTCACGAAGCGGGTATTGGGCATCCGATTGTACTTGGTAGGAAAGACGTTATACTAGCATTAAAAAAAGAACTAGGGTTTACAGCAGACATCCCTATTTTTGATCCCAAAACAGATGAAGAAGAACACAGAAGAAACCGCTATGGAGAAACCTATTGGAAAAGTAGACAACGCAAAGGGATTACTTTACTTCAGGCTAGGAAGCTAATGCGTGAGCGAAACTATTTCGCTGCCATGATGGTTAACGAAGGTGAAGCAGACGCCTTAATTACAGGATACTCTAGACCCTACCCTACCGTAGTAAAACCTATGATCGAACTGATTGGAAAAGATGTGGGTGCAACAAGGATCGCAGCAACTAATTTAATGTTAACCAAAAGTGGCCCTATCTTTTTAGCAGATACGACAATCAATATGAATCCAACT
>JABSPP010000025.1 GCA_013214275.1 Flavobacteriaceae bacterium | reverse complement strand
GTTTAAAAAGAAACACCAAGCTAATTTATAAAGGCGAATCTATGAGTGTTGAGAAAATCGCTAAAAAAGCAATGTTTCTATGCACTCAGAGTGTTACCAAGATAAAGAAAGATAAACCTGTTTTGAAAACTTATGAACTGACAGCGGTAAAAGTCCTTGACAATAGCAAGGGAAAAACAAAAGCATTATGGTTAGTGATCTCCAGAGATACAGCCCATGGTGGTTTATGTTATTTACTGGTAAAAAGCACATTAATCTCTGCTTTAGAAGCGGCGCAGTGGGCGTTCAAAGGCTATGGGCTAAGATGGTCTATAGAAGAATACCACAGGCATGTAAAACAGCAATACAAACTAGAGAGCATTCAAATTAAAACCTTTACTGGATTACAATCTATGCTAGCATTGTTAACCGTTGCCATGCACATGATTTATAAGAAAATAAAGGCGATACATTTTGAACTCTTGTTAGATGCAGGGTATAACTATCTCAATAAACATGTAGTAAGGGAACTAACCAATTTTATCTATTACAAAATCAGTAAAGTGGTAGCCATTTTACTCATGCCTACAAAGGGTAGGTGGAAAATACAGCGGACACCTCCACTTGAAGATCAATACAAACTAAATTTTATGACCTTTTAAAAAAACAGGGGATGGCTAATTCAATACTTATGTATTGCTTATTTTCTTTATCTTGTTTTGACAAAGCTACCTTACGATTGCTTTTGAGTGCCATAATAAAATCCTGCTTTAATTCTTCTTTACAACAAATCATATTCTCTACTGAACTAAACCAACTATCTGCTAGAACATAATCAAACAAAAACTTCCCATAGCATTCAACAAGCATTTTTCTAAACAGTTCATTCTTGGTAGTGCTACTTTTACGTCTTTTCTTCCCTGTCTTTGGGTCCGTTATCCAAAGATCTTTCTTGATAAATTCAACACCACAAGGAATACGCATACCGCCAACTTCCAATAATGCAGTCAAAAAATTAACCCCTTTTACCGATCTGCCAAAAACATGATCATAATGCCAACAATTCAACTCACTCTCATCTGTATATTGCTTCTCTTGTATTGAATCATCAAAACTTAAAACTATGACCTCTTTAGATTGAGTCAACTCTTCAACATAGGGCTTTGCTTTTTTCCATAAAAACTTACTGTCGTAATTCCCCTTTGATAACTCTTGGGTAATCTTGTCATGTTTAATCGATAGTAAAGAAGCCATCCCTGTTGCAGTTGTGTAGGAACTTGAGGTAATCAGATAATCTGTATACAAGTCAACAAAATTTTCCATATCAAATACAATATTACTTATCAACAATTCATAAGTTAAAAATACAAAATCTCAACCTAATCTTGCGTAAGGTGAGTTTGTAAATAGATTTATGACAAATTCTTAAGCTAGCTTGTAAAGAATTCTCTTAAATCAAAGAATAGGCTACCTCCATGTATTTTCCCTAAAGTCCATGCGATTATCATAGAAAAATCATGGATTTTTCGTTGTTATCAAGTATCTTTGCATTCGATTTCATTCTAATGAATTTTACGACGACTATCGACACTAAAATTTCCTTGAAAACTTGGGTTTCAGACCTAAAGCAACTTATGAAAGTTGGCTTGTCTCTGAGTGTTGTTTTCTCCTCCGTTGCAGGGTACCTGTTAGCAGTAAAAACCATCCATTATCCGACACTCCTTCTATTGAGTTTAGGAGGATTTCTAATGGTTGCTGCCTCCAATACATTCAACCAAATAATAGAAAAAACTACAGATGCTTTAATGCAAAGAACCATGAATAGGCCACTGCCAGCAGGCAGGATGTCAATTACCTTTGCACTTGTATTAGCAGTTATTTTCACCCTGGGAGGAATAGCCATTTTATACAATATCAATCCAAAGAGTGCCCTGTTTGGAGCCATCTCCATTTTTCTATATACCTGTGTGTACACCCCTATGAAATCCATTACACCCTTGGCTGTTTTTGTCGGAGCATTTCCTGGAGCCATTCCCTTTATGTTAGGATGGCTGGCAGCCACAGGTCATTTTGGAATAGAAGCTGGATTTCTCTTTATGGTTCAGTTTTTTTGGCAGTTCCCACACTTTTGGGCAATTGGATGGCTACAATTTGAAGAATATCAAAAGGCAGGACTCAAAATGCTGCCCATGGATAAAAAAGATCGAGGAGCAACAAGACAGATTATCTTTTACACTGCTATTATGATTCTCGTCTCAGCAGCTCCCGTTTTAAAGATGACAGGACAATTTTATATCACTCCCCCAACAGCCATTGCCATAAGCATTCTAGGAGGCATTATGATGTATTTCGGGATTCAATTACATCAAAAACAAACCGATTTACAAGCAAGAAAATTAATGCTCGCCAGTGTACTTTACATTACAGGAGTTCAAATGATATACGTCATAGACAAATTTTTACATTGATGATGGAGAGAAAAGAATTACAAGCAGAACTAAATGTTGCGAAAAAAAAATCGGCAAAACCCATGCTCTGGGTCTCTATGATTAGCATGGTCATGTTTTTTGCTGGACTAACCAGTGCGTATGTAATCAGCATGAAACGTGATGACTGGGTTACTTTTGATCTTCCTAATGCATTCTACACAAGTACCGCATTCATAGTATGCAGCAGTATTACCCTACTCTTATCCCAAAGATTTTTAAAAAAAAATCAAAAGGATATTTCTAGAATTTTACTCATCATCACCTTAGGATTGGGATACGGTTTTGTTTTTCAACAGTGGATTGGTTTCAAAGAATTAGAAGCTGGTGGACTCTACTTTACAGGAAAATCTAGTACTGTCTCCACATCATTCTTAATTGGAGTCACACTCATGCATGTTTTACACCTTGCAGCAGGGATAATTTCACTAATGGTTGTTATTTATAATCATTACAAAAACAAGTACTCACAAGGCGATACGCTTGGGTTTGAACTAGGAGCAATCTTCTGGCATTTCGTAGATATTTTATGGATTTACTTATTTTTATTTTTCTGTTTCATCAGATAATGAAAATTGATTAATTTTGGCAAGTCATTAAAAATTTAACACAAATTTTATGGAAGCAAACGTAGCTGTACCCTCAGAAAACAAGCCCACTTGGGGTGGTGGTGGAGTAAAACCATTTGGAGCAAGTTATGGTAAAATGATGATGTGGTTCTTTATCGTTTCTGATGCCCTCACGTTCTCTGGGTTTTTGGCAGCTTACGGATTGACACGCTTTAAGTTTATTGATTCGTGGCCTATCGCAGATGAGGTGTTCACACACATTCCTTTTATCCATGGAGAATACCCCATGTACTACGTTGCTTTTATGACTTTTGTCCTAATTTTTTCGTCAGTAACCATGGTCTTGGCTGTTGATGCAGGCCACAAGATGAATCAAAAGAAAGTTATTTGGTATATGTTTGCTACGATCCTTGGAGGTCTAGTCTTTGTTGGATCTCAAGCATGGGAGTGGAAAACATTTATCAATGGTAGCTATGGAGCCGTTAAAACCACAGACGGAAAAATACTTCAGTTTGTTAAAGAGAAAGAAATAGATGGAGAAATGAAATTCAAGCAAATAGCCCTAGCAGATTTTGTCACCGGAGACCGTGGAGATGAGAAAGTAACTCACACTAGAAAAAACGGTTTGTGGTTCGAGTCGGGTAAAGCCGTAGCTACTTACTCTATCCCACAAATTATCGCTTCTTACCAAGCAGATCCCGATGTTCACATTCGAAGTGAAAAAATAAACCTAGAAAAAAAAGAAAAAATAGTCTTCTCTAGAGAAGTAGGAGCCTCAGAATTGGCAAAAGGAAAACTTGTAGTAGAAGGCGCAAACCTAAAAGTAAACGAATATGGAAATACTATTTTTGCTGACTTCTTCTTTTTTATTACTGGATTTCATGGATTCCACGTATTTTCAGGTATTGTGATTAATATCATTATTTTCTTTAACGTTATCGTAGGAACCTATGAGCGCAGAGGACATTATGAAATGGTAGAAAAAGTAGGACTATACTGGCACTTTGTAGATTTAGTATGGGTATTTGTATTTACCTTCTTCTATTTAGTTTAATATTATAAAGAAAGAATTCGATGGCACATGCACACGACAACTCAAACGTAAGAAGAATATGGAACGTATTCTTTATATTATCTATTATTACAATTGTTGAAGTTCTATTAGGTATTTTTAAACCAGAGGCCTTACACCTCAACGGATGGGGAACAAGTTGGCTAAATTGGATATTTATCATCCTTACTCTAGCTAAAGCATATGGTATTACGTGGACCTTTATGCATATGGAAGGTGAAAAAACGTGGTTTAGAAGAGCTGTTGTCTGGACAGCAGTATTTTTAATTATATACCTAGTTACTCTGCTCCTCATAGAGGGGGATTATTTATATGATACATTAGCGCCCTTGGTGCGTTGGTAAAAATATAAAAAGGGTGGTTTCAACCGCCTTTTTTTACACATATACATCCATGCACGAACTATCAATATAAAACCATTTCTTTAAACTGAGATGCTAACCTTTACCTAACTAAACCTTTACAAGGGTTTTATTTGCAACAAATTATGAAGATGAAGATAACAAAGAAACGATTGGTACTGGTAATTCTTTTCATTTGTCCTTTACTATTTTTTTTAATACTATCTATGGGAGTCGTTAACTGGACGAAACTTCCTGTTCTCACAGAACGAGTCTTGGATATTCAACAACTAGACAGTACAAAACAGATTAGTTTTAAAGGAAATATAAGTATTCTGTGCTTTGTTGGCAACGATATAGAAATGGCAAAAGGAGGAGTTTTTAATGTAAACCAAAAAATCTACAAAGATTTTTATGGATATCAAGCATTTCAAGCCGTGGCAATTTATCCAATCTCTAGGCAAAGTCAAATTACCGAACTTCAGAAAAAACTGGGACAATTTACTGATATGACCAAATGGAAATTTGTTGGCCTTTCCAATAAACAAATAACAACACTATTCAAAAGCTTAAATACCAACAAAACCCTAACAGACGGTTATTCTAACCTCATATTTATCATCGACAAAGATTTGAAACTTCGAGGAAGGAAGAACGATTCAGACAAATCTACTGATTTGCTTTATGGATACAATATGAACTCAGTTGGAGAACTGGGTGATAAGATGGAAGATGATGTTAAAGTATTACTCTATGAATATAGAGCTGCCTTTAAAAACAAGAAGAAGGCCGATCGAAAAAAAATTGAATTATGAATCATAAGTACTCCTACATAGGAATCGCTTTTATCGTCTTGATATTTGGAATCTATGTCATTCCTAAAGTCGCAAAGCGTTTTGAAAAAGCCGACTTACATCGCTTCGAGAAAGTTCCCAGTTTTGAATTTATCAATCAAGACGGAATGCTCGTAAATAACACTACTTACGAGGATAAAGTATATGTTGTTGAATTTTTCTTTACCACCTGTCCCTCCATCTGTCCCATCATGAATCAAAAGATGTTAACGATCGAAAATGAGTTTTTTGGACATCCAGAATTTGGAATTGCATCCATTTCAATAACACCAGACATCGACACTCCCAAGGTGCTAAAAACCTATGCTCAATCTTTCGGGATAACACATAAAGATTGGCATTTGTTAACAGGGAAACCACAAGAATATGTTTACGAGCTATCCAACTTAGGGTTTCAGCTGTATGCAGGGAATGAAGGAAATGAAGTTCATGGAGGCTTTGAACATTCGGGGTTATTCGCTCTTGTTGATAAACAGGGGTACATCCGATCTAGGAATGATGAATTTGGAAACCCTATCAAATATTATAGAGCTGTTGAGGAACACGGATTTTCTGATCAGATTCAAGAGTTAAAAGAAGATATAAAAAGATTATTAAATGAGTAAAGACACTTTAATTCAAGAAAAGAGGTATAAAAAAATAATTACCATTCTTTCAATTGCCATTCCTATAGCTGTGGCCGCCCTATTTGGGATCAACCTCCAAAAACTTGGCGTGAACATCAAACCACTGAGCTTTTTACCTCCCATTTACGCAACCATCAACGGGTTAACAGCAATACTATTAATTTTTTCAGTCGTGGCAATTAAAAATGGGAAACGCAAACTACACGAACGATTAAACACTCTGGCTATTGCGTGCTCTGTAATCTTCTTACTCATGTATGTAGCCTACCACATGACTTCAAATTCAACTCCGTATGAAGGTGAAGGGATCATAAAATATGTTTATTATTTTATTTTGATCTCACACATACTGCTGTCAATTGTTATTATTCCTTTTGTATTAATTACCCTGATGAGGGCGAAACTGGGGCAATTTAAACAACATAAAAAGATGGCAAAAATTACATTCCCACTTTGGTTATATGTTGCAATTACAGGCGTTATTGTGTATGTAATGATCTCTCCATACTATGTATAAATCGATGCGGCACTTTATCGTCCTTGTTACGATCTTCATTTCATCAAGCTTACATGCTCAATGTGCTATGTGTAAGGCTATCATTGAAAATGGTGATGTGGGAATGGCCGAAGGAGTAAACTCTGGAATTACCTATCTGATGATATTTCCCTATATCTTGGTTGGACTATTTTTATTCTTTATCTACCGGCATAGAAAAACTGCCAAAAATTAACATTTCAATAAGAGCATTAAACTGTAACATATCCTAATTTTGGTCGTCTTGTGTAACGTTTTATGAGTTCATTAATCAACTCAACTTTTTTAGTATTGCATATTACATAAAGAATCTAACCAATATGAAAACAACATTTTTGCTCCTTACATCTCTTCTGTATGTATCTCTGGGCTTTTCACAAAAAAAATGGACACTAAGAGAATGTGTAGAACACGCATTGGAAAATAATATCACGGTTCAACAAAATGTGCTCAATGTGGAGTTGAATCAAGAAGATATGGAGATTTCTAAAGGTAATTTTTTACCCTCAGTAAATGCGTCTTCTGGTTCTAATGTGAGTTCTGGTTTGTCTCCAGATGAATTTGGTGTTTTGAGAAATACCAATAACTTAAATACCAATTTTAACCTATCTGTAAATGGTACTATCTTTAATGGATTTAGAAATTTAAACTCTTACAAACAGGCACAGCTTGGAATAAGATCGGGAGAGTTAGACTTGAAAAGAGTTCAGAACGATATTTCTCTTTTGATCGTAAATGGATATCTCAATGTTTTGTTTGCAAAAGAAAATCTATCCGTTGCAAAAGTCCAAGCAGACATAAGTAAAAAACAAGTGAGTGCTGCTAAAGACCGCTTTACTGCAGGAATTATCCCCAAAGGAGATCTGTTAAACGTCACATCTACTGCTGCAAATGATCAACAAAATGTGGTGATTCAAGAAAATGTTTTAACCATAGCATTATTAAATTTGGCACAATTACTACAAGTTCCAGCCGATGGTTTTGATGTGCAAGATATAAATGTTGGAACTCCGCTTGCTGTTTTGCTATACGAAAATGCCAACAAAGTCTATAAAAAAGCACTAACCACACAACCACAAATTACTAGAGCCGAGTTGGGATTAAAAAATGCTGACCTCAACATAGAAATTGCAAAGGGAGCCTTTTTACCTACCCTAACGTACAGTGTTGGCGCTAGCACTTCTTATTTCAACCAATTTAACAATTTATTAGTATTTCCTGACGGAACAAGACAGACTAACGACAATTTCTTCAGCCAACTGTCAGATCGTTTTCGGTATGGAGTTTCTTTAAACCTTAACATTCCTATTTTTAATAGGCTACAAACCAAAAATACTATAGAAAGAGCACAAGTAAGCAAAGTAATTTCTGAGCTAAATTTAACCAATGAGAAATTACAATTACAACAAACCATTGAACAGGCTTATGCCGACACTAAAGCTGCTTTAAAAACCTATGAAGCTGCCAAAGTTTCATTGGAAGCACAACAAGAGGCTTTTAAAAATGCGCAAGAAAGTTTTAATCTAGGTGCCATGTCTATTTTTGATTTTGATTTGGTGAGAAACCGGTTTGTCAATGCGCAGTCAACTTTAATTAGAAATAAATTTGACTTTATTTTCAAAACAAAGGTGCTTCAGTTTTACTACGGAGAATTAAACTTAGATTAATTCAACGATCTAACATGGACTACGATGTATTGACAATATACTGAGATTTTTCATGACGTATTTTTGTGAGCGATTTGATTAGAATTTTACACATAGAAACTTCCACCAAAAATTGCTCTGTAAGTATCTCAGAGAATGGCTCTCTGGTGTATCTGAAGGAGCTTAATTCTGAAGGCTATTCCCACGCAGAGAAATTACACCCTTTTATCCTAGATTGTATGCAACGTGGCGCTTTTTCATTTAAAGAAATTCATGCCATTTCAGTAGGAAAAGGGCCAGGGTCTTACACGGGATTACGAATAGGTGTATCTGCCGCAAAAGGTCTCTGCTTCGCCAACAACATCCCTTTAATTGCCGTCAATTCTTTAGAAATTCTTGCTAGAGCATGTTCTATTGATCAAGGCTTAATCGTCCCTATGATTGATGCGCGCAGAATGGAGGTTTATGCTGCTGTTTTTGACAGCGGCTTCAAGATCGTCAGAGAAACCATGGCTGAAATTATTGATGCCTCTTCATTTTACAATGAATTAGAAAATTCACAAGTTTTCTTTCTAGGTGATGGGATAGAAAAATGTAAAAAAATCATACACCATCCACATGCTAACTTTATTGACGATGTATTTCCTTCGGCTAAATATATGGCAACAATATCCTATCAAAAGTTTCTAGAAAATAATTTCGAAGATGTTGCTTACTTTGAACCATACTATTTGAAAGATTTTGTGGCATCACCTCAGAAAAATGGTTTAAAACAATAAACGTTAGACTTCTGAAATTACACCTTTTAAAGTGTATTGTAGTAAACGACTAACTTCTCTAAATCTTTAAGATTTTTAGGATTCAGCTTATTCTTTTTGACATATTCTTTTATCATAGTTTTTTTGGTTCCAAATATGATGTGTAATTCTTTTTTCTTCATTGGAACCTTGACTACACTTTCATCATTAAACACAATGTAATATACATCTTTAGATCTCTTGAAGTCTGCTGGTTTATCAACTCCATAACTGGTAGTTGCTTTTCTAGGTTCTAAGAATCTAGAAGACTGCTTCACTAAAAGTGAACTTTTTCCATCAACTTGCACTAAAAAATATCCCAAATCCCCATCCAGTTCATAAATTTTATACACACTTCTTGAGATTGTAAATTGGATTTTTCTTCCTTTTTCTTTTTTCAAATAATAGATGTTCTCATTCTTAACAAATTCCATCTGATCGTCATAAAGGTTGTATCTGAGGTATGCTAGTGTTTTAAATCCATCAACATAGCAGGGACTGTATGCGATAGTCAAATACTGCTTTTCCAGGAGTTTTCTGCGAGACTCTTCGTCCATTCCCTTCTTTTCTAGATCTCGGCCAATGGGACTTAGATTTAAAACAGCACCTCTGTTTAGAATACTTTCAAACGCAGTAGTTCGAATATTTTGAGCTGTTATCTGGAAAGTAAAAGCAAAAGTTAAAATTAGTATTGGATAATGTCTCATGATATTTTTTTCCAAATATAAAAAAAAGTAATGCATCATTGATCAGTAAAACTCATAATAAGGTAAATTTATTCAATCACCTCTTAGTTCAGTTGTTAATTTAACAAAGGTGAATTCTCCACACATTCATTCACCAATATAAAAATGGTGGTCAACTTTAAATAAAAGACATAGTAAGTAAAAAAGGGTTGTCTTTTACATTGATAGCATTAGGCAAACATGCATTTGTCAGTTGAATCTGCGCGATTGAGATAAACTCAAAAAAATAGATCGAAAAGTAAAAAAAGTGTAAATTTGCAAACCAATATGGTGCCGTGGCCGAGTGGCTAGGCAGTGGTCTGCAACACCATCTACAGCGGTTCGAATCCGCTCGGCACCTCAAAATAATTCAGCCCTACTTTCCCGCTGGTCTTAATATAAATACCATTCGTCTAATTTTTTGGTCTTTTAAGCTAAAGAATTGTTTAGCTTGTAGTTATTTTTGTAATTTGAAATTTTAAATTAATCTATCCTGTGAAAAAATTAAAAATCTTGCTTATTGAAGATGACTTAATAGAACGGATGAAATTTACCAAAGTAGTTTCTAGTTCGGCTAATCATAGTATAGTAGAAGCAGGAAACGGAGAAGATGCCGTAAAGATATTGGAAGATAAGACGTTGCCAGATTTAATTGTTTTAGATTTAAATATGCCTAAGGTCAATGGAATTGAGTTTCTCAAAATTTTAAAAAATAACTCAAAGCTACAGTATATCCCCATTATTGTCATGTCAACCTCAAACTATCATAACGATATTAGAAGGTGTTATGAGATAGGAGCTTCAGGGTATATGATTAAACCACTTCACTACGAAGAATATAAAGAAAAAATTACTGCCCTCATTAATTATTGGACAAATAATGAATTAATCTCCGTGTAATGAAAGGATTTATTTTTATTGGTTTTTTAGATCTTGTAGAAGAAATCTTTGGATTGGAATCGGTTGAAGAAATTATCACTCAATCAGAGCTTCCCTCTAAAGGAATTTACACAAGCATAGGAACCTATCAATTCTCAGAAATGTTATCACTAATTACGAATTTAAGTCGTAATACAAATATTTCTGTAGATCGTTTACTTCATGTTTACGGGCTTTATTTTTTTAAAATAATTAAAAAGGACTACCCTCAGATTTTAGACTCTTATGACAACGCCATAGACTTACTTTCCTCTGTAGAAAGCCATATTCACGTAGAAGTTCAAAAAATTTATCCTGACGCAGAACTACCAAGATTTGAAGTAACAGTGAAAGATGATGATACTCTTATTTTAACATATTTTTCTTCCAGATCCATGTATGCTTTTGGCTTAGGACTTATGGAAAAGGCATTAGAATATTATAAACAAGATGCTACGATTACTTATGAAAAAATAAAGGAAGACGGCTCTGAAGTAAAATTTGTGATTTCAAAAAATGGATAATGTCAAAGTCCACATTTATAAAAAAGTACTCGAAAGGGAAAGACTTGCAAGGAGGCAAGCAGAGAGAATTCTCGAACAAAAATCGTTAGAGCTCTACGAAAAAACAGAGGAGCTAGCCTCAATTAATCAGAACTTATCTAAAGTAATTGATGAACAAACCATTGAATTCAATGGAATTTTCGATAACATTATTGACTCTTACATTTTAATGGACTTACATGGAAATGTTCTCAAAATGAATGCTCCAGCTAGAGAGTTTTTCGGATATGACATTAAAAAAGAAAAATTTAATGTTACAGAAATAATTTATCAAGATGACTATGAAT
>JABSPP010000249.1 GCA_013214275.1 Flavobacteriaceae bacterium | reverse complement strand
TGCGCGTCAAAGTAGCAGATGCAAACAAAAGTCTTGTTGAATATAAAAATGACAGGCAATACCTACACAAACCAACGCCTGAATTCACACTGAGCTTTGTCAATATCAAAAGTTTCTGGGTGTTCAAGAGTCTTGTAGATAATGCAACACTGACAACCAAAGATGAGAAATGGTTGTCAAGAAATGGCTATGTAGAAATTACCAGTACCGATTTTGATGCAGGCGGACTAGATCCACCTGAAATAGATCCAGAGGATTACACCTTTCCCAATCCAACAGTAGACCTCATTACCAAAGATGAAAACAACAAATATTATTCAGAAATATTCATTTAAAACTAAAAATTAAAAATTATGGCAGCTTACAAAACACCGGGTGTTTACGTTGAAGAAATCGTAAAATTCCCGCCATCTGTAGCCCAAGTAGAAACCGCAATACCAGCGTTCATTGGCTACACTCAGAAAGCGACAAAAAAAGAGGTGGGTGACCTCAGTGGGAAACCTACTAGAATTACCTCCATGTTGGAATATGAGACCTTCTTCGGAAGTGCTCAACCAGAAACAACCATCGGAGTATCGGTAAGTAATGGAGTCATTTCCGTAACACCGCCGCCAGCAAATTCAAAATCACCATTCTTAATGTTCTATTCATTACAAATGTATTTTGCCAATGGTGGTGGACCTTGTTATATTGTATCCGTAGGTCAGTATGATGCAACTCTATCTGCAAATGATAGATCTACATCTGTAGCTTTAGACGATTTAACCGATGGATTGGCAGCAATTCGCAAAGTAGACGAGCCGACATTATTAGTATTTCCAGATGCAACTTCTTTACCAAGTGATTCTGACTTTTATGCAATTTATGAAAGTGCTTTAACTCAGTGTAATGAGTTGCAAGACCGATTCACTATCATTGATACCTTTTCGGATGTAGAGCATACCACTTCATTGTCTGATACAGATGGAATCCCTTATGAAACTTTACCACCAGACGATGCGATCAGAGAAGGAATTAGCATGGGAAAAGATTACCTAAAGTATGGGGCTGTATACTTCCCATTTTTAGAAACCATCCTAGATTACAGCTACGACGAAGACAGCATTGAAGTTCAGGGATTGAGTTCTGAAGGAATTGCAAGCGTTGCAGAAAGAGTATTTGACGGTTTGGAAACAGGTGATCTAGAAGACTTGTTAACGTCTTTGAAAGCATTAAACGACAATATTGATGGTGCAGCAGATAACGATGCAGCCTTAGTATTCAAATCAAGTGCAGAAGCATTATTGGATGAGATCATCAGCAATTTAGAAGCCAAAGCAAGCAGCATCAACGAAGTAGTTTCTGATTCTTTGGATTTAGATGCCGACAATTCAGATTACGACGATGTTCGTGCGGCTGCTGGGACTTTAAATACATGGATGGATGACAACTTAGAAGCTGATATCGCAAGTTTACATGGAAAAACCTTCAAGTTAGGTCAAGATGATACCAAGACCAAACTATTAAATACCATGAAGAATGGTGCGACCAGCTTAGCGGGGATTTTAGGTTTGGATACTGATACCATTGCAGATTCTACCATTTTAACAGACATCGACGGATTAAAAGCAGATCCAGATGGCGAGTTGTTTGCTTTGAAAGCAGATATCGATGCCTTGGCAGACGGCGGAGCTTCTTTGCCAACTTTAGCAGAATTGAAAACTGTAGACAACGAAACCTACAACAGAATCAAAGTGGAGATTGGATTGCTACCCATCAAGTTACCACCAAGTTCTACCATGGCTGGAGTATATGCTAGAGTAGACTCAGACAGAGGAGTCTGGAAAGCACCAGCAAATGTTGGATTAAGCTATGTAACCAAACCTTCTCAGCCAGTAACTCATGACGAGCAAAAAGGCTTGAATGTAGAGACTGTTGCAGGTAAGTCCATCAATGCCATCAGAAGCTTCACAGGAAAAGGAACCCTAGTTTGGGGAGGAAGAACATTAGCTGGAAACGATAACGAGTGGAGATATATCTCAGTAAGACGCTTCTTCAACATGGCTGAGGAATCCATCAAAAAAGCAACCGAACAATTTGTTTTCGAACCAAACGATAAGAATACTTGGGTTCGTGTGAAAGCAATGATTACCAATTTCTTAACAGCTCAGTGGAGAGCAGGAGCCTTAGCTGGACCAACGCCAGAAAAAGCATTCTATGTGAACATTGGTTTAGGAGAAACCATGACAGCCATCGATATCCTTGAAGGAAACATGATTGTAGAGATTGGGATGGCAGTCGTAAGACCTGCAGAATTCATCATATTGAAGTTCTCTCACAAGATGCAAGAAGCTTAATAATCAGATAATAATCATTAAAAAAATAAAATCATGGCAACAACATATCCAATGCCCAAATTTAGTTTCAAGGTTTCTTTTGGAGATACAGAATTTAACTGTACCGAAGTCTCTGGATTGGATTTTGAAAATGAAAAAATCGAATATAGAGCTGGTGCCGATAGTGAATTTCACAAATCGAAGCAGCCCGGAATGTTTAAATACAATGACATCACTGTAAAGCGTGGAACCTTTGTAGACAAAAGCAAGGAGTTCTATACTCAATGGGCGAAAACAGTCTTCTTTCAAGAAGGAGAAGAGCAATATCGAGGAGATTTGACCATCAGCTTGTTAGATGAAAAAGCTGAACCAGCAGTTACTTGGGTAGGCAGTAATGCATACATCACCAAAGTACAGTCAACAGATTTGAAAGCAGATGGAAACGAGATTGCAATTGAAACAGCAGTGTTTGTCATTGAAAAACTCGTATTGCAATAATGGCACAGTCCAAGTATAATTTCCAAGTAGGGTTTCATTTTAAGGTCGAATTCACAGGAATAGAGACCACACAAAATGATCATCAATTTCAGTCGGTTTCAGGTTTATCTATAGACCTTGAGACCGAGGAGATTGCTGAGAGAGGTGAAAATAGATTCAAGCATAAGATCCCAGTAAGAACCAAGTTTCCAAACCTCGTATTAAAAAGGGGGCTTTTAATGGATTCTGGTGTAATAGACTGGTGTCT
>JABSPP010000248.1 GCA_013214275.1 Flavobacteriaceae bacterium | reverse complement strand
ATTTGTATGATATTGATGGAAAGATAAACACTTAACTTTGGTTTAGATAGTACAAACATAAGGGCTAACGCGGCATTTGAGAAACCTTTATCATCATCATGCAATAGAAGCGGTAGATTTCACCAAATCGTTGCACAAACTTAAATATACATGGTTGTTACGCACTCCAGTTAACACCAACTTTTCGGTATTCTATTATGTATTTTTTAACCATACACCTTCACTCTACCACTCCTTTTTTAAGGACTTCATAAGATGGTTCTCAAGCATTAATCAACATTATCATGCAAAAAAGAATTGCTCGATTTGGATTGGATATCGTCGTCGTCATCTTTAGTAAGACTTGTCTTAGACTTGCTAATTGCCTTTTCTGTACTGTCTATTTCTACTCCTCTTCTTTTGTATGCAGGCTGCTTTTCCAAATCTTCAATATTTTTTTTTGCTTGGTCGGAAAACTTGTAGTTGAATCTATTCATTCTGAGGCGTCTCTCATCTGCTCTTTTTTTGAGTTCCTCTATAGTGAAACTTAGAGGAGAAATTTCTTCACTTTCAATGGGAATCTCGTTGATGACTTCTTTTGTTTGAACAGACTTCAATTCAAATTCGAATTCATCGCCTTCTAGTATTTCTTCACTCTTGAGGCCCGAAGAGCTTTTTTCGATGGTTGGCTCCGCAACAGCATTAGAGTCTTTAAGAATAAAGTAAGTCTTTTTGAAATCATCACTCTTAGCTCTAATCTCCTCAAAATCATTCACTTCCATATTTAGGATATCCTCTGTGAGTTCCATGGGGGTTTTAGCGTCAGGAAATATCTGTTCCTTTGCTTTGTTTAATGGAAAATCAAATAGTAAGTCCGAAGAAGTTTCATCTTCTTTGGTTGTGGCAGGATGTTCTTTTTTCTGACTAACATTCGTAATAATAAAATCGCCCTCAAAAATTTCTTCCGTACTGATCTCTTCATATGCCACATTGATATTCTTAATTAAATCTGTTGTGGGAATTAATTCCAAGTTGAGCAGTTCTCGATTTTCTGAGATTGACATTTTACTTGAATCGTCTTCTAAGGGATAGGTGATTCTTTCTTCAGATTTCTCGTGAGGATTTTCTGTAATGGGTGTATTACTCACCATCTTTTCATCGGAGAAGTCGTAGGTTGCCTTTTGACCTTCTTCTAGTATGTGAACAATCTTCTTGGTCTCGGTATTAGTGATAGCATTCTGCTGATCTGCTGCAAAACCTGTGGCTACCACAGTTACAGAGATTGCATCTCCCAGTTCGTTATCTTCTCCAATACCCATAATGATATTGGCATCATATCCAGCCTCAGTTTGGATGTAGTCGTTAATTTCACCTATTTCATCTAAGGTAACTTCATTCGTTCCTGAAACTATTAGCAACAATACGTTCTTTGCACCAGTAATTTTATTGTCATTCAGTAACGGTGAATCTAATGCTTTTATAATGGCATTTTTAGCCCTATTGGTTCCTTCTTCTTTCGCCGAACCCATAATAGCTGTACCGCTATTTGATAATACCGTCTTAGCATCATGCAAGTCAATATTTTGCTTGTAGTGATGTGTAATCACCACAGCAATGCCTCTCGCTGCTGTAGATAATACCTCATCTGCTTTGGAGAATCCTGCCTTAAAGCCCAAGTTTCCGTAAACCTCTCTTAGTTTGTTATTGTTAATCACAATAAGAGAGTCCACATTCTCACGCAATGCGTCAATCCCTGATTGAGCTTGTTTTGAGCGCCTCTTGCCTTCAAACAGGAATGGCATCGTCACTATTCCTACCGTTAAGATATTCATATCCTTGGCAATTTTTGCAATGATAGGAGCTGCACCAGTTCCTGTTCCTCCTCCCATACCAGCTGTAATAAACACCATTTTTGTTTGGGTGTTTAACATCTGTTGAATCTCTTCCATACTTTCTCTTGCAGCCTGCTCTCCTACTTCTGGATTTGCTCCTGCTCCCAATCCAGAAGTAAGATTAGCTCCTAACTGAATTTTATTGGGAATAGGACTGTTTTCTAGTGCTTGTGCATCTGTATTACAAATCACAAAGTCCACTCCTTTAATGTCTTGGGTAAACATGTGGTTTACAGCATTGCTTCCCCCACCGCCAACTCCAATGACCTTAATTGAATTGGACTTTGATTTTGGCATGTCAAATAAAATGTTGTCGAAATCTGCGCTCATACTATTTTGTTCTGGTATTCTTGTTTTTTATCTTTTATTCTTTTAACTGTGTTATTCTGCATTATCTAGAAATTCCTTTAAGCCATCTGTAAATTTCTCAAAGAAAGATTTCTTTTTTTTCTTAGATACTGCTTCAACGTCTTCCTCTACTTGAGGAGTTTCCTCTGTCATTGTTTCTTTTTCTTTTAGCAACTTTTCTTCTTTTGCATGGTGTTCCAATCCTTCCATCAACAAGCCTAAGGCTGTTGCGTATAAAGGACTAGACAACTCGTCGTCTGAATCTCCAGCCAGATGCTCGTTTGGATATCCAATTCTTGCATCCATCCCAGTAATATATTCTACCAACTGACGTAAGTGTTTTAACTGAGATCCTCCTCCTGTAAGTACGATCCCTGCGATAAGCTTGCCCTTTTGAGTCTCGTGACCATAGTTTTTAATTTCTAGATATACGTGCTCTATAATTTCGTGAACTCTTGCATGAATAATTTTAGAAAGATTTTTAAGAGTGATTTCTTTCGGTTCTCTACCTCTTAATCCAGGAATTGAAACAATTTCTGTCTCTTTATTTTCTCCTGGCCATGCAGATCCAAATTTAATCTTTAGCAATTCAGCTTGTTTTTCAATAATAGAACATCCTTCTTTGATGTCTTCTGTAATCACATTCCCTCCAAAGGGGATAACAGCTGTATGCCTGATGATCCCATCTTTAAAAATGGCTAGGTCTGTCGTTCCACCTCCTATATCGATGAGTGCTACTCCTGCTTCTTTCTCTTCCTGACTGAGAACTGCTGATGCAGATGCCAGTGGTTCTAGGGTAATCTCAGAAAGATCAAGCCCAGCGCTTTTCACACACCTCCCAATGTTTCTAATGGATGATACTTGGCCTACGACAACATGAAAAT
>JABSPP010000247.1 GCA_013214275.1 Flavobacteriaceae bacterium | reverse complement strand
CAGTGTATTGTCCGTCCACATAAACATTATCCAAACGCGAGCCTACCAATAGGGTGAACTTCTTGTTGGGTTTCCATTCATATTGACTGTAAATTCCCAATGAATTGACGGTTTGATCAATCAACCGATTGTATCCTGAAATTTGATCTTTAGTAGAGGTGTGATTGAGTTCTGTCCCTATAGTAAAAATATCATTTTTTTTGAATGTCTTGGTATATTGAACTCCGTTTACCCAAGCTAAATCTTTAGTGGTTCCGTATGCATTGTTGGCTAAAATGCTATCTTGAGCAGTGGTTCCGCCTCCCAAACCACCATAATAGCTATCCCGATCTGTGTGTGATACTGAAGTATATATCTGAAACTTTCCAGCATCGTCCTTGCTAAACACTTCATAATCTAGACCACCGATAAATGTATCGTGATCTAATTGTTCTGTAATGTTTGTAAACTGTGGTGCTATATTTAACTGGTCTCCTCCTCTTCTGTATTCTTGTATGGTATTTAGATTGATGGAGACTCGACTTTTGTTAGTTGGTTTTAAAAAGGCTTTAGCTCCCAAAGTGGTATTTTTCAATTCTACTAATTCGGTAAATCCATCACCGTTGGCGTCATAGTTTTGTCGGTTTCTGTAGATTCCAAATAATGAAATACCACTACTAAAATCATCAGCAACAATTGATGTATTGAGTGTTAACGTCCTGTCCAAGGCATCTTGATCGACTACAGCGAAGTTACTTGCTACTTCCCAGGTATTTATGATGGGATCTTTGGTAATGACATTGATTGTGCCAGCAATGGCACTGGATCCATATAATGCAGAACCACCGCTTCTAACGACCTCAATTCTTTCAATCATATTGGTTGGGATCTGCTCCAGCCCATAGACGCCTATCAACGATGTAAAAATAGGTCTGCTGTTAAGTAGCAACTGGGTGTATCCCCCGTTTAACCCATTGAGGCGAACTTGGGTAAATCCACAATTCTGACAGTTGGTCTCTACTCGAACTCCTGGTGCATATTTGAGTCCATCTGCCATAGAGATTGATTGTGTAGCAGTAAGGAGTCTGGGTGTTAAGGTTGATACCACTACAGGGGTATTTTTCCGTTCAACACGATTTCTAGTAGCACTTACAACGATCTCATCAAGTCCCAGAACATCTTCAATTAACTCAAAGTTAAGCGTGAGTTTTTGACGAGGTTGCAGATTGATTTTTTTTGACACTTTTCGATAGCCTTGAACACTTACTACAATGATCATTTCTCCCGAAGAAACTTCTAATTGATAACTTCCTTCCTCATTGGCTGTAGCCCCCTGAGTTCCTCCTTGGACATATATAAAAGCAAAGGAAACAGGCTCAGAATTAGAGGAAATTTTTCCTGAAATGGTTGCTTTTTCTTGCGCGATGGATAAAAGACTGAAAAAAAGAAAAGTGCAGATATAGACTAACCTCAATTGCTACTATTTTCGGCAAAAATAAATAATTTTTTAGACAAGACTAAAAATATTTTTAAATCTGCAAAAAGAAATTATCTTTGTGTGATTAAAAAGATGAAATGTTTACACTTTCGGAAGAAAATTATTTAAAGGCAATCTTTCATTTAGAAATGATGTCTGGTACTGGTATTAGCACCAATGCTATTGCAAGTAAATTGGAAACAAAGGCTTCATCAGTTACGGATATGGTAAAGAAATTAGCTGAGAAACAGGTGTTGGTGTATAAAAAATATCAAGGTGTTTCGTTGACTAAATCAGGCAAGACTACCGCGGCGAGAATTGTTAGAAAGCATCGTCTTTGGGAAGTTTTCTTGGTTGAAAAATTGAATTTTTCTTGGGATGAGGTGCATGATGTTGCGGAACAATTGGAGCATATTAAATCTCCAAAATTAACTAGGGAGCTAGATGCCTTTCTAGGATTTCCAAAAACAGATCCACATGGTGATCCTATTCCAGATCATGAGGGTAGATTTGATTCTGTGGAAAAAAGATTATTGTCCTCGTTAAAGGAAAACGAAGTGGGGGTTTGTGTAGGTGTGGATGATTCATCTTCTAATTTCTTACAATATTTAGATAAAAATGGCATCTCTTTAGGGGAAAAAATAGAAGTCCTTTCAATAGAATCTTTTGATGGGTCATTATCTATAAAAGTAGCTGGCAAAGTGCTTTCTATTTCTAGTAAAATAGCCACTAATATTTACATTCAGTCATGAGTATATTTGATCAACTTGTTGCGTTCGGAAAAGAGCATCCTATCCTCATGGCTTTTTATGCCTCTTTATTTACATGGGGTTTAACAGCTTCGGGTGCAGCATTGGTTTTCTTTTTTAAGAAAATGAATCGTGCTGTGCTTGATGGGATGCTTGGATTTACTGGTGGAGTGATGGTTGCTGCGAGTTTTTGGAGTTTACTGTCGCCTGCAATAGACAAAAGTCCTGGCGAAGGTTTTGTGAAAGTGGTTCCTTCTGCAATTGGGTTTGCTATGGGTGCTTTGGTGTTGTTTGTGATGGATAAGTGGCTGCCTCATTTGCATATTAATTTTAAAGATAATGAAGCAGAAGGTGTCGCAACCAACTGGCACAAGACAATGCTACTGGTGCTGGCCATTACATTGCATAATATTCCTGAGGGCTTGGCTGTTGGGGTTTTATTTGGTGCAGCTTCTACTATGATAGACATTGAACAAACTCAAATGGTGATTGCTGCCATTTCTTTGGCTATTGGTATTGGAATTCAGAATTTCCCTGAAGGTTTTGCGGTTGCTATGCCTCTGAGACGACAGGGAGTGAGTCGACTAAAAAGCTTTTGGTACGGTCAGTTATCGGCAATTGTGGAGCCTGTAGCTGCCGTTGTGGGAGCTTTGGCTGTCTCTTTTTTTACGCCTATCCTCCCTTATGCGCTGGCTTTTGCTGCTGGTGCTATGATCTTTGTTGTGGTAGAGGAGGTCATTCCCGAAACGCAACGAGATCGATATACGGATATTGCCACTCTTGGATTTATTGGGGGCTTTATTGTAATGATGTCTTTGGATGTAGGATTGGGATAGTCTTATCTTATCTGGTAAAGCCTCGAAAATTTATTCTTGTAAGTCCTCATTGATCATGTTAGCGGAAGTGTTTGTACAATGGTGCGTTAGCGATAAAAGCGGCAACCTTTTTTGTCCTGAC
>JABSPP010000246.1 GCA_013214275.1 Flavobacteriaceae bacterium | reverse complement strand
GAAATCGATCAGATCATCTCTAATGATGAAGTCCATTCTGTTGTGTTTTCAAAAGAAGGGACTTCATCATTAGAGATGATCTGATCGATTTCATGTTTGGCATTCTCAATAGCCTTGAGGAAGGCAGGTTTAAAATCTTCAACAGAAATTTGAGAAAAGGGAGCAGTATCAAAGTTTTTTAATAGTGGGTTCATCATTTAAATATCGCAATTTATAAACATTAAAGACTTGACAATCCATCAAGAAGACGCTTCTTGTTGCAAGTGATAGAGATTGGTTGAGTTATTTTTTGACACGCTCAGATGCTTTCTGAACGTTACGTTTTAACCCATTCTTATAGGCGATCACTTTGTCTAAAACACACGCATCTGAAGCGCCGATAATCTGAGCAGCAAGGATTCCCGCATTTTTAGCTCCGTTGAGAGCCACAGTCGCTACAGGAACACCGCCTGGCATCTGTAAAATAGACAATACAGAATCCCAACCATCTATAGAATTCCTGCTTTTTATTGGGACGCCAATTAC
This sequence comes from Flavobacteriaceae bacterium, assembly GCA_013214275.1. Lineage (GTDB taxonomy): Bacteria > Bacteroidota > Bacteroidia > Flavobacteriales > Flavobacteriaceae > Polaribacter. Next base: position 2,637 of record JABSPP010000246.1, on the reverse strand, counting down.
AGGGAGAGGACTCATAGAAGCAACCATACCAGGAAGATGAGCAGCACCACCAGCACCCGCAATGATGACTTTAATCCCTCTACCATGAGCATTTGTTGCATAATCGAATAATTTTTTGGGAGTGCGATGTGCTGAGACAATATCGACTTCTATCTGGATATCAAAACTTTCCAACACCTCTATTGCTTCTCGCATAATTGGAAGATCCGAGTCACTTCCCATAATAATTCCTACCATCATTATTTACTAATTATTTTAATAGCTTCTTTAACTTGCTGCGCAATGACTCTCGCCTTGGCAATATCTTTGTTTACAATTGTTACATGCCCCATTTTACGAAAGGGCTTGGTGATTTTTTTCCCATAGATATGCGGTGTAACACCCTCGATGTTTAATACTTCTTCAATGTTTTCATATATGACCTCACCCGTATATCCTTCTGCACCTACCAAATTAACCATAATCCCTGCTACTTTACTATCAGTATTTCCCAGAGGTAAATCTAAAATACTTCTCAGATGCTGCTCGAACTGGTTTGTATAACTAGCTTCAATACTGTAATGCCCTGAATTGTGTGTTCTTGGGGCCACTTCATTTACTAAAATTTCATCTTCTTTTGTTTGGAACATTTCCACTGCCAACAATCCAATAAAATTAAAAGCATCAGCAACTTTCAACGCAATATCTCTTGCTTTTTGCGCGATAGAGTCTTCAATTCTGGCTGGGCAAATCACATATTCAACCTGATTGGCTTCTGGATGAAATTCCATCTCAACAACGGGATACGTTCTAAGATCTCCAGACTTATTTCTCGCTACAATAACCGCCAATTCATTTTTAAATGGAATTAGCTTTTCAGCAATACATTCACCCAATGGTAACCCTTCCAAGTCTTTGTATGACCTTACTATCTTCACACCATTTCCGTCGTAACCAAAACGTGCTGCTTTCCAAACAAAAGGGAACACCAAAACACCGTGATCTAAAGAGTGTTTTAACTCCTCTAAAAATGCATAATGAGCAAAATCGGCTGTCGGAATATCATGATCTTTGTAAAAATTCTTTTGCTGTGCCTTACTCTGTATAATGCGAAGATCTTTTGGCCTAGGAAAGATGGGAAGCCCTTCGGACTCTAGGGTCTCTAACGCATCAATATTCACCCGCTCTATCTCTATGGTTAGTAAATCTACTTTTTTCCCAAAACGATAAACCGTATCATAATCTAGAAGATCCCCATGATGGAACTCGTTACATATCTGAGCACAAGGAGCATCCGAGGCTCCATCTAAAATCACAGTATAAATATCTAATTTTTGAGTCTCAGCTAACAGCATTCTTCCAAGCTGACCACCGCCCAGGACACCTAGTCTAAAATCTGAAGAGAAGTAGTTTTTCAAACCAAAGATACATTCATAATTTACTGCTAAAATACAAATTCTATTGAGTTGGTTTGAGTGAACTATCTTGACTTTTTCAATTTCCTAAAAAATAACTGACATCCAACTACATTCATTGCTTTTTTTTGGTCGAAGTATTGCTGTAACTTACAAAAGTGTCTTGTTAGGATACATTTTCAACACATCACAGACATGAAATTTCAAAATAGATATTGGATAAACACATTCTAAGAAAATCCCAAGACTAGCCTCTTAAAAAGTTCTCTCTATTTAAAAATTGGTAATTCTTAAAATAGATCCATTAAGGTTTTCAACCAAGTATTCCTTGGCAAAACACTCCACTCCTTCAGTTAAGGGAGCCCCATTTAAAATATTAAATTCATTATCGTTGCACTGACATAAAATCCTAAGGTTCGTATCAACCGACATCTGAGAACACGAGGAGATATTTTCGCCAGGACAAAGTCTATCATACGCCTTAAACTGAACTCCGTTTAAATTATACACAATCAGCCCTTGATACCCCCCTGTTGTATATGCCCAGCCTCCAGGAATTTGTAAATCAATGAATTGAGGAAGATCCAAATTTACAGTTTCATTCACACTAATAAAAGGAAAACATTGATTTACACTTCCATTTTCGGTACAGTGAAACAATAAAAAAATACTACACAAAAAAGCTACTTTTTTCATATCAGCGAGTAAACGGATTCTTTTTTAACGCAAGAAAGTTACAAATATTTTGTATATTTGGATCCTAAATCTCATTCTGTAAAAAAGAAATGAGATTTTTTGTTTCTATTCACATATTGCTAGAAAAGTAAAGCAATAAATAAAAGATTATGAGCAACGTATCATACTATACCCCAGAAGGTTTACAGAAGCTAAAGGATGAACTAGCACATTTAGAGCAAGTAGAACGACCAAGAGTTTCCCAAGAGATTGCAGATGCCAGAGATAAAGGTGACTTAAGTGAAAATGCAGAATACCACGCAGCAAAAGAAGAGCAATCACTTTTAGAGACAAAAATTGCCAAAATGAAGAACGTAGTTGCCAATGCAAGAATTATCGACGAATCTCAACTTGACTCTTCCAAAGCCTTGATTCACTCCATTGTAAAAATTAAAAACACCCAAAATGGGATGGAGTTCACCTATACCTTAGTCGCAGATTCAGAGTCAGATATAAGAAATGGCAAGTTATCCGTCAACTCTCCAATTGGAAAAGGATTACTGGGAAA
>JABSPP010000245.1 GCA_013214275.1 Flavobacteriaceae bacterium | reverse complement strand
CTTAAATTTATAGGTCTAATTCTCACATAGCCTTTATCAGTCTCAACACGACCTTCACCACCTGCCTCAATCATCAGTCTGTCATCAACAGCTATTGCAGTATGGGTAATCTTTGATTTATGTTTTCCAAAAAATAGAATTGAATTTCTTGCTAGTTGTGATCTAACACCTTCCATTTCAGAAAACTCATCGTGAAGCATCTGAGCGTTTCTATCTCTTGAGTCCAAGTAACCATAAGATCTAGCGACTTCAGAAACGAAGCCGCTGCAATCTAGACCTTGCTCAGGAGTATTGCCTCCCCAGACATAGCTAGTTCCAAAATAAAGAAATGCAATATTTACCAAATCCATTAGTCATTCGCCTTTCTTAATGCTGCCAATGCAGTTTTTGTATAATCGAGTGTTCCTCTATAAACAGAAAAATACCTAGCAGCACCCTTCCATCTTCTATTCACTCTTCCACGAATAACTCCACTATCTTTTACATACCAAGAGAAAACCCTAACTCCACACCAGATGTTTTTCTTGGCATCATGAAGCTCACTATAATGCTTTAGTCTACAATCTGATCTGTTGCGATCATTACTTGATTCAATTGATATCTGAAACATTCCACGACTAACTACCTGCTGACCTTTACCATCTTTAAAAGACTCACCATACTTTGTATCCTTGTTCCATCCAGACTCCCAAAACATAGTTTCAACTAATAAATTTCCCCAGAATTGAATCTTGTCCATTCCAGGCTTATACCCAAAGTCCTTCATGTCCTTAATGTTTGCCTCAAGTAATCCACTAGTCTTTATCTGTTCAACTAAAAAATCAGAATATGCACGATTGTTTTTCTTGATATCAGCACTCATATTTTTCCATCGATAAGACTTTTTCCCAACTATTTCAGGATCATTCCATTTAAAGGTATAGCTCTTTTTTGTTGATACTGTTGTTGGAGCATTTGAACAGCTGTTTAATTGTGTAACCATCACAACCATAAAACTCATAAGTAGCGCTACCCAAAATACTCTTAAAACTTGATCATCTCTGTTCATTTTTCTTCTCCTTGAATTAGTTTGTAATCGCTTAAATGCTTTTCAATTGAATTATTTTTTTGTTTTTCTTTTGAAACGATAGATAATTTTCTATTTAACTTTCTGTTTGAAATATATTTCTCTTCCATGCCGGAATATTGTTTTGGAAAATTTGGATATAGTGCATGGCCCAACCTACAGCGACACTGAAAAGCATAACCATAAGTTTCATTCCCTTTTTCATGAAATATTGAAATGCCAGTTCCATTGCAATCTAAACATATGCCTGAGACGAGCTTGATTGACTCTAATTGCTTTTGTTTTAAGTTTTGAATGTCAACACTAAGCTCTTGCTCAAACTTCGCAAATAAAGGCGCATATGCTTCGTAAGCAATAAACTTGTTAACACACTTTCGAAATGAATCGTACGGAAGGTCGCAAAACTTTTTCCAAAGTATTTCTATTCTTGGCTCAGGATATTTATTAGCACCGTAAGTTTCTTTTAATTTATCAATCTCGTTTATAAATTCGCCCCACTTCATCAGATCGCCCCCAATCTTCTGCCAAGATCGTCCATGTCGGCATCGCTGTGATCGTTATCAAACGAACCAATTTGAATTTTTTTGATATTGTCATGCTTAACAAGCCAAAGAATATTAGCTAAGCAATTAAAGCTTGGGTGGGTGCCTATTAGCTTTGATTTAGTTTTCACATCTTGAAATAAATTTTCCCAATCCTCGATGGTTGTTAAAAATCCTGATGAAATTTCAAAATCAGATAATGCTTGTCCGTTGCACAAAGTTCCAAATGGAGCTGTTTTTAATTTACCAACACCACCCAAAATTCTGTTGTACGAGTCGGTGACTTTTTCTGGAGATAAAAAATTAGTTAGCGTGTAACTCTCTTTATCTTTATCTATTTCTTTTATCTTATTCTTTATCTTAGGCGCGGTTACTGCGCGAAGAGTGCGCGCTTTTTTGAAGTCTCTTCCCTGTAATTCAAGAAGTATAGGTGACTTTAAAAAATAGACTTTTTCTTTCACTCTGTATTCAATTAGTGAAAAGTCTTGCAACTTTTGTAGAAAAGTCTCCAACTTTTTGCTGAACTTTATCTGAAGTTTTGATGAAATCTTTCTAAAATGAATTTCAAATTCGTCATTAATTCCATCAAAATCTTGAGCCAGTAATTCAAGGAGTAACCAATAACGGCCATATCCCTCTAGTCCTAATTCATCAATCAAGTGGTTTAATTTAAGGGAGTCACTCGCGTTAGAGTAATGCTTAAACCACTTCACGAATCAACTCCACAATTTCTTTATTGATTTTAAACCATTCGTTCTTAACTAATTGGTTTTTAAAATAATCTTTAAACCCTTTCTCAAGATTTCTTACTATTTTTCTTGAAGGAGCAGACATAACTAATGCATAACCAAGATTTCTTGGGTTACCAGTCTGAAGCATTGTGATTCTGTTTTTAAGATTTCTAGTAAACCCTACCTTTAGATAATCTCCTACTTCGTAATTTCTTTCTGTTATGAGGTATAAAAAATATTTTCCGCATGGGTCATCTATACTTCCTAGGTCTACATTTTTTATTAGTTTGTCTCTAACACACTGCTTAAAATAATCCATTTAAAATTCATCCATGACTCCCTACTAGAATCGTAATCGTACTGATTGTGTTGTTGGTTATTGGTTTTCTGCTTATAAAAAATTGATTTAATAAAAAGTTTTTGACGCGATCTACGGTGCAAAAAAGGTGCAAATTACCGCGCCAATTAGCCCTATTTTGGGTTATTTTCTGTGAACAGTTGTGACTTAAAAATATTAGGCAAGTATCTGTTATTAATAAATAATTTAATAATTTTGTATTGTTATAGAGAAAGTTAAAAAACCATTGAATCCGCCTGGGGGGCGAAAGGTCGCTGGTTCGAATCCAGTCGGCCCGACCACCTAACCTATGAAAATAATTTAACTTTCTTATAATTGAAATTAGAGTATAAAAAGAAGAGTGCAAAAATAGTGCAATAACTTGAACCGACATCTATTCAGCCTCCGAATAGAAACGGCCATTAAAAAGAACTTTTACTTCCTCTCTAAGATCACGATGAACTTTATCATAAACTCTCATGATCTCCT
>JABSPP010000244.1 GCA_013214275.1 Flavobacteriaceae bacterium | reverse complement strand
GTCAGGGTTACCACGTTCCACCTTTGAAGCACGTTGGGTTAGGTGCCCGCTTTCGACCGGTCAGGACTGTTGGCCATGTGTGTCCAACAAAAAATAACACACCTCCCGACGTTGCCTTTTGGCTCAAGTGTATCAACCTTTTTCACTTGTTTATCGTTACGGTCTTTATCACGGATTCAGTTAATTTCACCATACCAACTCTCTAGCACTCACCCGATCATGGTTATCAGGAGGGCGCTTGTCTCACGATTTGCACCCCGGTTACCAATTGATAACCTTCGTTACATTGTCCGAGCAGCTCTTTATTCATGCCCGTAGAGTCACCTGATGGCACAGGTGGTTTGATCAACATCCTCTGTTTTAAGCCAAACAACTTCGCAGGCGACTTCGTGTCGCACTTTTGTATCGATAATGCCTTGCTAAGCGGCTAAAAATGGCTGGCTATAATATTAACGGAGTGAAATAGCCAACGCATTTTTGTCTGTTTGAGTAACTTATATGCAACATAGGTTAAACCAAGTATTGCGCGATTTTACAAGCACCCGCCATTATTGTTCATAAGAGTTGAATTTATTCGCACAGGTAGCTAGTGAAGTCGCTAAGTGTAAAATCAGACTTTAAATACTCTTTTGAATCCGCACCTCCTTGATACAAGTAATTGCCATCAGTACTTACCGTGTAGTCGATACTAGTTACTTTACCGCTATCTCGCACTCCTACAAAATTGTTACCTTCAATATGGTTAACACTTGTAACAGTTAATGAGGTGCTAATTAAGTGCTTTATAAAGCAGTTACTTTCTGTGTTGTACCCAAAATATGTCATGTTGCCGCTATTATCGTAGTACACATAGCTGTTTGTCAGTTGTCCACTTGACAGTTTTTGCCAAGAACCGCTTAGGCTTTCATAGGGGTCTGGTTCAGAATCAGAACCTCCACAAGCTGTCAGCGAGAGTATTAATAATGATAGAGTTAAGCTTTTTTTTAAAAAGTCATTTGATTTATATTGAAGCAAAATTAGAGTCCTGTTAATTTGAAGTGATATATGAGTAATTTATTAACTGTAAGTGTTTTTCTTTGTTCATCTAAAAAAGTGATTATATTGACTTAGTCTATGAACTACACTGCCCCTTTATAGCCATTTCCAATTCAGATATTTCTTTTTCCCCTTTTTCTTCACTTACTAACTCAACACCAGCACCACCAACGAATACGCCCATTTTTATATATTGGCTCACGAAATAGTTTTTACCATTTTCTGCCTTTACAATTAAGTCGTTTGGTGAAAATTCTGATTCAGTAGAAATTTTGTGCTCACTATCGCCACTCACTTCTTCATAAAAAAATACGTTGGGAGCAGTTTCTCCGATACACTTACCGTTTAACCATATATCTTTTTTTAATGCACCACCGAAACTTCCAGACCTGTAAATATATAACCCAGATTTCCCTTCTGATGGAGAGTTAAACTGTTTCGCTAGCCCGCTCTTTTCTGCTGACTCCATTGGAACAGAAGAACAGCCAGCCAATGCTGCTGTAGTGATTAACGTTGCGAGTAATAGTGTTTTCATTAATTATCCTTAAAATTTTGTTAAAGTAAGGCACAAACTTAGCAAAACACTTGTGCCTAATGCTCAGTTTTTCTAAAACCTATAAGCCAAAACTAGAGAACCTGATGCAGCTGCCACTTCCTCTCTATCATCAACTAAATCTTCATAATCACCCGTTGAACGCAGAGCAATTGAAAAATCTAAGGATACTGATTCCCAGTTATACCCAAAGCCACCACTTATATGGGCACCCGAAAAGTCTTCATCAAAATCACTGACTTCTAATGACTCACTATATAACCCACCACCAACATAAGCTTTAAAGCCTTTTGTTGCGAGGCCTGTACCATAATAGGCTGATAATTCAAATCCCGTAAGCTCTACATCTGAATAATCAACATGCTCAAGAGAATATAAATTTCCTCTTATCGCAAAATTATCATTAAAGGCATAGGTTGCCGATAAAGCCCCTCCCCCAAAACTATCATCTTCAGTTTCTTCAAAAGCTAGAGCTACAGAAGCTGAGCCAACCCCTACGCTCCATTGCTTCATTGGTTGGGAATCTTCTTCTGCTAATGTGGCGCTAGAGAAGATTAAAGAGGAGGCTAAAATCGCAGAGGTTATTAATGTGTTTTTCATGTTATTCCTTTTATTGTAGAAAATGCAAATGCAAATACAAACCTGTATTTATTCTACTAAAACAATAGGTAAAGTAATTGTTCTAACAAAATTACTTTAACATTTGTACAATAAGTTAAATGTAAGACAAATCTGCTCTTCATGTAAGACATCTGCCATCAAAGGATATATTTCCTTGTTTTTGTTACGCTTTAGTTACACTTGAGTTGTAATAAAGCTTAGAGTACATATCATCACATAGACTGTGGAATACCGCTCTTAGTCCTATTAAGATAGACAGTAACTTGTTTCTTGAAAAAGCTTACTAACGCGCTTTACTTGCAACCCTATATAAAATTATGGGGTTCTGAACTTGTTCAGGTTCGATTGATTTTATATGAGGTAGGTTTTTATTGTAACGTGAATATTTGACGGTCTTCTTGACGGTTCAGAAAGTAGCAGACATAAAAAAGCCCCTGTAAAACAGAGGCTTATCTATAAAATGTGGCGGTGAGATAGAGATTTGAACTCTACTTGAAGGCTTTGTGCTACAAATCTTATTTTTTAAGAATGTATTCCTAAATTTTAAAAAGCAAAAAGCCGCTAAAAAATTAGCGGCTTTTCTTAATATGGCGGTGAGATAGAGATTTGAACTCTAGGAGGGCTATAAACCCTCGCCGGTTTTCAAGACCGGTGCTTTCGACCACTCAGCCATCTCACCAGATATCTTAAAGCATGCTTGCTTCAAGACGAGGCGGATATTAAAGTGTCGCTATTAACTTGTAAAGTAATAATTTAACAAAATAGTTTGTTTGCCAATAAAATAACCAGTTTGTTGGCAAATCAATCAATTAAAGGTTTATTTTCTTGTAGAATTCATTTTTTACTAAAAATAAGTACTAGCCCATAATTAAATAGCGGGAGTAAAGACCTGCTATATAAGAAGCGATAAAATTTATTGCTTTACCCCTATGTTATGCTCATTTGTAACACGCAGTATAATTAACGACCGCAGCATAG
>JABSPP010000243.1 GCA_013214275.1 Flavobacteriaceae bacterium | reverse complement strand
GTGATAACTGCTTACCACATGGTCTTTAATCATGCGGAGCCAGTCCATTTGTTCTTTAGAAAATCTATTATGCTTTCCTGCATTTTGTTTGAAAATCCAGTTTTTGAAGTTCTCATCAATGGTTTTATCAAAGGCTTTCAGCTCGCTATCAATACCACAAGCCCTGCGAATTAAAGACACCAAAGATGTGAGCTCATCTTTGGGTTTATTGCGCCCTTCGGCTCCGCTCAGGGTGCAATAGGCATTCCAAACAGTTTCAGGTGCAAGCATCGGTTTTTCCAACGTCAGTTTATCAAACACCACTTTAATCATTTTGAAGGTGATGGCTCTACGATTGTACGGTTGGTTGTAGAAAATGCTCAAGGCTTTTATTTCGTCTTTGTGCAATTCTAGATATTCGGAAAAGTCTTTTACAATGGCCGTTGCTTTATCTACCGAAGTGGTGTCCCATTCAGATTTGGTGACGGTGTCAATGTTTACACTATCAATAATTTGTTCGTGTTCTCTACGTACATTCTCTAAGTAATCGTTTAGCTCACCATTGAAGGTAGAAGCTACTTGCCTTATTAGTTCTTCTTGTGCCGTTTTCTTGGCTCCATCAATCAATGCAGGCGTTCTGTCTTGTACAGGAATTTTATCAATTTCCAGTTGCGCTTTGTTGTCTATTGCATCTTGATCGTAAGCAGTAATCAGTTCTTTGGTAATTTGTCTCAGGTTCTTACCTCCTGAAAATTCCAGCAACTTATCTTTTTCCTTTTCAGTGATTTGCTTTTCTAAGCGAATTAATCTGTTGGCTAACGACAAAAACAAATCTTCATCAGCCACACCCATAGATACTGCTCCCAATAAATCTTTCATGGGTATAGATGGTTTCCTTTCTAACGGACGGCTATCCGTTTTTTTTGATTTGGTAGCCCCAATCGCATCTACAATGACAAAGTGCGTTTTACTTTTGGCGGTACGAGAAACCATTTGTAAGGAATCATTATTGATGGTTCGGGTTCCTCTACCTTTCATTTGCTCAAAGTAGTTGGTGCTTTTTACATCACGCATAAAGAGCAATACTTCCAACGGTTTTACATCAGTCCCAGTGGCAATCATATCTACGGTAACAGCGATACGTGGATAGTAGGAATTACGAAAACGATTCAAGACCGATTTGGGGTCTTCATCAATTTTATAAGTCACCTTTTTGCAGAAGTCATTGCCTTCATCAAATTCTTCACGAATGATTTTGATGATGTCATCTGCGTGGCTATCTGTTTTGGCAAAGACCAATGTTTTGGGTACTTCATATTCACCGTCTTTATCCACACGATTCGGATAAATTTCGGTTTTTAATGCACGCTTGTATTCTCGTATAATGTTTCTGATTTGGCTGGGGTTAACCACCTTTTTATCCAAGTCATTTTTCTTGTATTCGGTGTCTTCATCCTCTTGTTGCCATCTCTTTTTTCTCGTGAGTTTATCACGTCTATCAATGTACCATCCAGCTTTTACAGTATCGCCTTTTTGTGAAATCTCTGTTTCAATGGTGTACACATCATAAGGAACGTTTACGCCATCTGTTACCGATTCTTCATAGGTGTATTGGCTCACCACATTTTCATTAAAGAAACCAAAAGTTCTTTTGTCGGGTGTAGCCGTTAAGCCAATTAAGAACGCATCAAAGTAGTCCAATACCTGTTTCCATAAGTTGTAGATGGAACGGTGGCATTCGTCAATGACAATAAAATCGAATTGTTCAATAGGTACTTTGGGTGTGTAATCCACAGGAACAGCCTGTTTTTTACTTAGTTGTTTTTTGATCCATCCCGATAGATATCGGGATTCTTCCGGATTATCTCGTTCTGCACTCTCGTCTAGTTCTTCTCCTTTCAAAATAGAGTAGAGGCGTTGTATCGTTGAAATACATACCTGGCTATCCGAAGCAATGTAACTTGAGGTTAATCGCTGAACATTATATAATTCGGTGAATTTTCTATTGTCATCATTGGGTTGAAAGGTCATGAACTCTTGTTCTGCTTGTTCTCCCAAGTTTTTAGTATCTACGACAAACAGAATACGTTTTGCATCCGCATGTTTTAACAGTCGATACACAAATGTGGCAGCCGTAAATGTTTTTCCTGCTCCCGTAGCCATTTGAATTAAGGCTTTTGGGCGATTCTTTTTAAAGGAGTATTCTAAGTTTTCTACCGCTACAATTTGAGCAGGGCGAAGTCCTGTAGTATCTAGCGCAGGCATAGATAAAAGTCGTTCACGAAGTGAAGGTCCTTTTTTAATCCAATCTGCTATGGTTTCAGGTTTATGAAAACTGAAAATATTTCTTCCTCTAGGCTTCGGATCTCTGAAATCCGTAAAACGTGTAATTGTACCAGTGCTTTCGTATATAAATGGTTTTTCACTATCCAGCTTAAATTTGCCTATTTTGATTGCATCTTCGGAATATCGTTTAGATTGTTCTTCTACTTGCAGTAATTTATACCCTAAATCTTCTGCTTTGGCTTCTATTACACCCACAGCTTTTGAGTTTATAAAAAGGATATAATCGGCTGAACCAGATTCTGTGTTTGTTTCTCTGAGCGCAACGCCAATTCCAGCAGACAAGTTGACTTTATCCTTTGACTGTACTAACCATCCAGCATTAACCAACATCTGGTCAATTTTATCTCTTGCTATTTGTTCTGGATGTTGATTCATCGTTTGTTCATCTTAATTAAATATCTTCTACTCCTCCCCCCAACAAGCTGAGCAGTTTTACTAATGCTTTAAAGCTCGTTGTTGTCTTATTTTACTGATATTAGTCATCGCTTTAGCTATTTTGGGTGATGCGAGTTGATTTTACTTGCTAAAAGTATGGGAATCAATTCTTTTATGCAAAAATATAGATGGTTATATTTAACAAACTAATGTTGATGCTTACTTGTTCGGAAGTATGAGAGAGTGGAACTCATCGTTATAAGTGCTAAATATTAGATTTTGAGTTCTTTAAAATTTTTATTGGAGTATGAATAAACAATTTTACAAACACACACATTGTGTTTTATTTCTGTCATCTAAGGTATAAAAAACTATTGAGCCTATGTCTTTTTTCAGCAGACCTAAGATAGAAATTACTAATTGTGTTTTAATTTTTGATTGGTCTTGATTAAAAATTAAAGCTCAAGAAAGATACATAACTCAATTATTATTGTATATTTAC
>JABSPP010000242.1 GCA_013214275.1 Flavobacteriaceae bacterium | reverse complement strand
CTAAACTTACTTTCACGCGTTTAAATTTACATGAACCATTTGGTATTTAATCATTTCCTTTTATTGAAGTACTAACCTTTATTTGACCATTACTTTTATGAGGGTTTCACTCATTAAGCGATGTATTACCGAGTCCCACAACAATTAAACTAAGTTAATTTTTAGAATTGTTTTTTTCTAAAATAATATTTGTCATCTTACAGATAGAAATCAATTGACCCTGCTCATCTTCTACTCTTACCTCCCACAAGTGCGTGGATCTTCCCTTGTGGATGTTTCTTGCGGTAGCAAATACCTCACCTTCTTTTTTGCTTTTAATATGATTAATCGTCAGCTCAATACCATTGATGATCTGAGAGGTTGCATCAATAAAAAACCGAGAAGCAGCACTACCTACAGTTTCTGCCAGTGCAGCTGTAGCGCCACCGTGAAGTTGACCATAGGGTTGATGGACTTTAGAAGTAACAGGCATCTTTGCCGTCAAGAAATCTATTCCCAAATCAACATATTCGATATCCAGAGTTTCCATGAGTGTGTTTTTGTTACGCTCATTAAATTTTTTTAACATCTGTTTTTTATCCATAAGGAAGTCATTGGTTGTGCAAAAATACGCATAAATAGTTGTAATTTTGTTACGCTAATTAATGAGATATTCATGTACAAAATTCGGATTATACTAGACACAGAGGAAGACGTTATAAGGACACTATTAGTCGCTCGGTCTGTCAACCTGGAACATTTACATCATACCATTGCTAAATCATTTGGCTTTGACAGTACTGAAATGGCATCTTTTTACAGAACTGATGATGACTGGAATCAAGGGGAGGAAATTCCCTTGTTTAGCATGTCTGAAGCTGGTGAAGGTATTTCTATGCAAAATAGCTTCTTGAGAAAAAGTCTTCCCAGTGTGGGTAGCAAACTGATCTATGTATATGATTTCTTTCACATGTGGACCTTCTATGTTGAAGTGATTGATATTTTAGAGGAGGAGAACCTTGAACCTAAAATTATTCTATCTATTGGTGAAATTCCTGATGAAGCGCCAAAAAAAGATTTTACAGCAGAAGTTTTAGGAGATCCACTAGGTGCTGATTTTGATGAATCATTTGGCAGCGAATTTGAAAGCCTTGATGATATCGATTTTGACAACTACTAATTTGATACTGTAATACCATTTCTTTTTAAACTTTTTCTCCCCTACTTGTAACTTATTGGCACATCAGTCGTCATAAAGACAACCAGTCAGAAAATCTACCCTTGGAAACAATTCTATCCATTAAGAACCTCAATAAAAAATTTGGTCATATCCATGCTGTTAAAAACCTGTCTTTTGATATCTACAAAGGAAATGTCTATGGTATTCTTGGCCCTAACGGTAGTGGGAAATCCACTACTCTAGGAATCATCCTCAATGTTGTAAATAAAACATCGGGAGACTTTAAATGGTTCAACGGGTCGTTATCCACTCACGATGCACTGAAGAAAGTAGGAGCAATTATTGAACGCCCCAACTTTTATCCTTACATGACTGCTACACAAAATCTGATGTTGGTTTGTAAGATCAAAGGAATTTCAACCGACACCATTGATGAGAAGTTAAAAGCTGTACACCTTTACGAAAGAAGAGACTACAAATTCAGCACGTTCTCTCTGGGAATGAAGCAACGACTGGCCATTGCCTCTGCTCTTTTAAATCAACCAGAAATCTTAATTCTAGATGAACCAACCAACGGACTAGACCCGCAAGGGATTCAAGAAATTAGAGAAATTATTAAAATGATTGCCAAAAATGGAACCACCATTTTGTTGGCTTCTCACCTCTTGGATGAAGTAGAAAAAGTTTGTTCTCATGTGGTGGTTATAAGGCAAGGTGCTAAACTATACAGTGGACGTGTAGATGAAATGACTGCATCAAACGGTTGGTTTGAAATGAAAACACAAACTGATAAAGAAAGCCTTTTAGCTCTTTTAGAAAAACATAAGAATATCGGAACTGTAAGAGAAAAAGACGGACTAATTATTGCCAATCTCCACCAAAAAATGGACGCGGGGGAAATCAATTCCTATTTGTTTAATCAAGGAGTCATTTTATCTCACTTAGTTAAACAGAGGCCTAGCCTTGAGCAACAATTTTTAAAATTAACCGATAATAAAAAATGATAAAAGCACAGACATGCTTAGACTTTTAACAATTGAGTTCTATAAAATCAGACACAACAAAGCCAGTAAGATTCTGACTCTTATCTACTTCGGTCTTCTATGCGGCTTGGCATTGCTGGCGGCCATTCGATTTGATTTTGGAGATTTCACATTCGATATCACAACAACTGGCTTTTTTAATTTTCCATATATCTGGCATGCAAATACTTACATCGCTGCTGCGTTAAAGTTCTTTTTGCTCTTGGTCATCATTTCAATGATAACGAATGAATACAGTCACAGAACCCTCAAACAAAATTTAATCGATGGATTGAGTAAAAAAGAGTTTGTAATATCTAAATTCCTAACGATAATCGCATTGGCATTATTGTCCACACTATTTGTGTTCATAGTATCTCTTATCCTTGGACTTTTGTATTCAGACTTTACCGAAATTTCTATTATTTTTATAGACATCCAATACATATTTGCATTCTTCGTCAAACTTTTAGGATTTTTTTCATTGGGCCTTTTTATGGGAATCTGGATCAAACGCTCAGCCTTTGCCGTCGGAGCAGTTTTCGTATGGTGGATTGTAGAAGGTTTAACAAAACTAATCATTGCTCTGTCTCTCGCGTTCTCTGGTCAAGAGGAACAGATCAACAGTACAATTGAAGGCGTCACAAGATATTTCCCCTTGGAGTCCATGTCTAATCTTATCAAAGAGCCATGGTCTAGAATTGATATTATTAAAACAATTGCAAATGCTGCTGGTGAGCAATTTAGTAAGAACTACAATGTTCAGTGGTTAGATGTATTTATTGTTCTTATTTGGACATCAATTTTCATCTACGGTTCATACGCTTTGCTAAAAAAGAGAGATTTATAATACTTTTTAGACTATATTAGATGCGATATGTAGAAAAATGTCATACCCGCGTCTAAAATACTTACTTACTTCCTTTTTTATTGTATTGCTGATAGACTCGACTCTAGCACAATTGAGTACCAAGCATTATATTCCTCCAATTGTTGTAGCTCAGGAAACAGCAGTTCAAGAACAATAC
>JABSPP010000241.1 GCA_013214275.1 Flavobacteriaceae bacterium | reverse complement strand
TGCGTGTCCCTGTGACTAAGGAGATCCGAAAAATTATAGCCAAATTGAACCTACCGCACTAATTCGGACAAGTTAGGTGGCTACGATGTTTCTGAACTTGTGGGTGACAGATTAGCAACAGTCTAGGATTTTGAGATACACGATACACAGCGACTCGCTAGATAAAGTATGTTACTTTTGTATGATAAAAATTGTAGGTCTTTTGTGTAAACTAGGTTGCCTTTGTTTCCATTCTGAAACGGTATAGGTCTTAATATATTCACTGGGTAATGTGATGTCTGTTGCAATACACAAGTGTGTTCCCGGCGTTAATGTAGCTTTTAAATCAGAGAACATTTTTTCGTTTCTGTAAGGAGTCTCAATAAAAATTTGTGATTGGTTTTTCTCTTTTGAGTTTCGCTCCAGTTCCTTAATGGCTTTTTTTCTATCTGCCCTCTCAATAGGTAGGTATCCATTAAAAGCGAAGTTTTGACCGTTCATCCCTGAAGCCATTAGAGCCAACAAAATAGAGGATGGCCCAACTAACGGAACTACTTGAATTCCTTTTCCGTGTGCGAGCTTAACAATGGTAGCCCCAGGATCTGCAACAGCTGGCACTCCTGCTTCAGATAATAGGCCAACAGAAATCCCCTGTTCGCAAACATCGAGGTAGGTTCTTGTTTCTAATTCATCTGCATATTTATCTAACTTCATAAAGACCAAAGAAGGTTGTGCTTTTTTAGGTGTAATTTTTTTGATGAATTTCCTTGCTGATTTTTCATTTTCTACAATATAATGATCGATTTGCTCAACCGTAGTACGAACGGAATAGGGCATGACCTCTAGTGGCTCATTCTCTCCGAGGGTAGTGGGAATTAAATAGAGTTTACCTTTCACTATATACGAGTTTCTTATTAATGGTTAGCTAGACGGCTTGCTGTAAATGAACGATTAGCTTTTTTTGATTGCTAGGTTAGTCGATTTGCTATTGCTTCACATGCCTTCTCTAACATCTGATATACTTCTTCAAAACCTTGATCTCCTCCGTAATATGGATCTGGAACACTAAGATTTTGTGCTGGTGTTACTTCGTTTAAAATCATTTTCACCTTTTTTTTATCATCGTCATTCTGCGCCAAAGATATTATCTTTTGATAGTTGTGCTCGTCCATTGCATAAATTCTATCGAACTTCATAAAATCACGGAGAATCAATTTTCTCGCTTTTTGTGATCTGAGATCTATCCCATATTTCAAGGCCACTGAAATTGATCTTGGATCTGGCGGCTCACCTATGTGATAAGCAGCGGTACCAGCAGAATCGATAAAGATTTTTTCTGGGTTTACTTTTGAGCGTAAGATACCTTCTGCCAATGGAGACCTGCAAATATTCCCCAAGCAGACCATCAGTATTTTTTTCATGATTAGATTTTAAGGATTCAAGGATTCAGCGCAAATAGCTGCCTCATTTTAGTCGCTATTTCGATGTGATTTAAAAGTATTACATCGATGATCATTGAACAATTAAAAGAGTGAAGAACTTAAAATCTAAAAAGTGAGTTTTTTAGTAAGGTCTTCTACATACTTTCTGAATTGCTTATCAGTTTCGGTCAGATTATCAACAGTTTTGCATGCGTGTAACACAGTTGCATGGTCACGTTGGCCTATTTGAGATCCGATACTTGCCAGAGAGGTCTTTGTCATGCGTTTGGCAAAGTACATTGCTAATTGACGCGCTTGAACAATATGGCGTTTTCTTGTCTTTGATTGCAAGGTGACAACATCCATATCAAAATACTTTGAGACTACTTTTTGAATGTAATCTATAGAGACTTCCTTTTTGGTATTTTTTACAAATTTATCTACGATTTGCTTGGCAAGCTCTAACGAGAATTCTTTTCTGTTGAAAGAAGCTTGGGCAATCATCGAAATGATGACTCCTTCGAGTTCTCTCACATTAGACTTGATATTTTTTGCAATGTACTCAACGATTTCTTCGGCCATTTCTACTCCATCATGAAATAGCTTATTTTGCAATATTGAGACACGTGTTTCATAGTCGGGAAGTTGAAGTTCTGCCGATAATCCCCATTTAAAACGAGATAGTAGGCGCTGTTCAATATCTTGCATGTCTACAGGTGCCTTATCGGAAGTGAGTATCACTTGTTTCCCATTTTGGTGAAGGTGGTTAAATATGTGAAAGAACACATCTTGAGTTCCTGCTTTTCCTGATAGAAATTGCACATCGTCAACAATAAGGACATCAATCATTTGATAGAAGTGAATAAAGTCATTTCTGGTGTTTGACTTTACTGAATCGATGAACTGTTGTGTGAATTTTTCTGAAGAAATATACAATACTGTCTTATCAGGATATTTGTCCTTGATATCCACACCTATGGCATGTGCGAGATGGGTTTTACCGAGTCCAACTCCTCCATAGACGAGTAAGGGGTTAAATGAGGTGCCACCTGGCTTATTCGCAACAGCCATTCCGGCAGAGCGCGCTAGTCTATTAGAATCACCTTCAACAAAATTGATAAAATTATAATTTGGATTTAGTTGTGATTCGATTTTCACCTTTTGTAATCCAGGGATCACAAAAGGGTTTCTCAATTCCCGTGTGCCAGATTCTACAGGAACAGAAACCTTTTGAGGCTTTAAAGGATCTCTATTGGAACTGGGAATTTTAACTATTTGAGGTCTATTACTGCTGTAGGTGTTTTCCATGCGAACATCATAGATCAGTTTTGCCTCTTTGCCAAGATTTCTAATCAGCGCTACTCGCAATAGTTTAATGTAGTGTTCCTCTAGCCATTCATAGAAAAATTTACTTGGAACTTGAATCGTTAAAACTTCACCAGATATCTTTACAGGTTTAATTGGTTCAAACCATGTTTTATATGCCTGAGGTTTGATATTGTCTTTGATAAAAAAGAGACATTCTTTCCAAACAGAGTCCGCCGTTTCGATCATAAAACAGTTATGAGAGATTTTAGTTAATAAATGATTATATTTTCCTGAGATTATCGGTCTCCTAGGGCTTACAAATGTGTGAATAATTTTCAGTAAAAAAAAATGAAATCACTATTGATTATTAATTATTTTTTTCGTAAGATTTGAACAATTATTTCCATAATTTATTTTGAAAAATTATTCAAAGACTATTCGAGTTCGATACAATGAAACTGATCAAATGGGAGTGGTCTATCATGGTAATTATGCCTCCTACTTTGAAGTAGCTGGAACAGAGTGGTTGCGTAATTTAGGTGTTACCTACAAAG
>JABSPP010000240.1 GCA_013214275.1 Flavobacteriaceae bacterium | reverse complement strand
CAAAGGAAAGAAATTATTGAACTTTTTCTAGGATTACAACATAGAAGCGATAAAAGCGGCATCCTTTTTTGTCCTGAACAGGCAAAAAAGATATAGCGGATAGCGCGACCCAAAGGGGAACGCCCACAGAGAACAGAGTAGGATGAATGCGGAAACCGAAAAGCAAAAGAGTAGGGTCATTTAAAATGAATTATCATGAAAAAAGCATTACTAGTATTCGTTGCGATGTTCACATGTGTTGCATACGCAGAGGTAGAAATCAGTAGCCACACATCTGGAGTTATTGGATTTGGAAATCCCCGAAGTGAAGCGGTGTCCTTTTATGAACGAGGGATTCAATTTCATGTGTATTTAAATGGCGATTTTGATTTTGACTCAAGATATTTAAGAGCGAGAAGAAATTGGAGAGTTCCCGTTTCTAGAGACTACCGAGGGAGGATTAACAGAATAGGAAATGTATGGGTTCGATATGATTCTTGGGGTAACGTACGACGAATTGGAGGGGTTTCTATGAGTTACAGGCGGGGATGGTTGCAGCGGGTAGGGAACCTTAGAATTCAGTACAACAGATGGGGGATTCCCAATTTTTATGGTAGTGTTGGGTTTGATGATTTCTATAATGACTTCTATTACAGACCAAACAATGGTGTTCGATTTAATTGGAGTGCTGCTGCGATTTGTGTGTATAACGATCCATTCTTCTATGGCAATCAGTTTAGGAATAACTACAGAAGGGTACGAGAAGATGCCAATTACATTTATTACAAAGCCAACGACGGAGCTCATGTTTCTAGAAATCGGATGATTAGAAGAAGAAAACCATCGAATGGAAATGCAAACAGTCAGATTTCTAGAGATCGATCGAATAATGGAACTTCAACAACTCCAACAGTGAGAAATCAGAGAGAACAAACCAATGTAGAAAGTAGCGATACAAGCAGAAGAAATACTGTTGAAAGAGTTCCTAGGAGTCCGAGAAGAAACACTCAGGTGAGTAGCAATCGGAATAGTGGAAGAAGTACTGTAAGGCGGAGCGGTGATTCAAACCAACGAAGAACTCAAACGCCACCAAAAAAGGTGAGAAAAAGAAAGGCAACTACAAAAAAGTCTTCAAGAAGTGCTAGGGGAGCTAGCTCATAAAAAAGAAAACTGAGTCAATGGCTCGGTTTTTTATTCATTTCCTTTTTGAGGTGTTCATCTTTCTGTTACCATTATCCTGCAAGGATTTTTTACCGTATTAATTTTTTATACTTAATTCGTTTTGGCATCAGGTCGCCTCCTAGTCGTTTCTTTTTATTCTCCTCATAATCAGAGAAAGAACCTTCAAAGAAATAGACTTGACTATTGCCCTCAAAGGCTAAGATATGGGTACAAATCCGATCTAAAAACCACCGGTCGTGACTAATCACCACCGCACAACCAGCAAAATTCTCCAATCCTTCTTCTAGGGCTCTTAGGGTATTCACATCTAGGTCGTTGGTAGGCTCATCTAAAAGTAACACATTGCCTTCCTCTTTTAAGGTCATTGCCAGATGAAGTCGGTTTCGCTCACCACCAGATAGGGTATTTACTTTTTTATTTTGCTCACTTCCAGAGAAGTTAAAACGACTTAAATAGGCTCTTGAATTGACTTGTTTTCCGCCCATCATTATTAAGTCTTGTCCTTCTGAAAAGTTTTCCCAGATGGACTTGTTGGGATCTATATTTGTATGCGATTGATCTACATAAGCAATCTTTGCCGTTTCCCCAACAGAGAAATTTCCTTTATCGGCAGATTCTTCGCCCATGATCATTTTAAAAATGGTAGTTTTTCCCGCACCATTGGGTCCTATAATTCCTACAATTCCAGCCTGCGGTAGGTTAAATGCTAGATGTTCATACAGTAGCTTATCTCCGTAAGCTTTTGAGACTCCTTGGGCTTCAATAACATTGGTTCCTAGTCGTGGTCCGTTAGGAATAAAGATCTCTAGTTTTTCTTCCTGTTGTTTTTGATCCTGACTCATTAAGCGTTCGTAACTTTTTAAGCGTGCCTTTTGTTTGGTCTGTCTTCCTTTGGCTCCCTGGCGCACCCATTCGAGCTCGCGTTCCAATGTTTTTTGTCGTTTTGAAGCTGTTTTACTTTCTTGAGCAAGACGTTTTGACTTTTGATCTAACCACGATGAGTAGTTTCCTTTCCACGGAATGCCCTCGCCTCGGTCCAATTCTAGGATCCACCCAGCAACATTGTCTAGAAAATATCTATCATGAGTCACAGCGATAACC
The DNA here is from genome assembly GCA_013214275.1 of Flavobacteriaceae bacterium. Lineage (GTDB taxonomy): Bacteria > Bacteroidota > Bacteroidia > Flavobacteriales > Flavobacteriaceae > Polaribacter. The sequence goes on along the minus strand of JABSPP010000240.1, from coordinate 1,009 downwards.
GTGCCTTTATATTGTGCCAAATGATGCTCTAGCCAATGAACAGACTCCGCATCTAGGTGGTTTGTAGGTTCATCTAAAAGTAAAATTTCAGGTTCTTGGAGTAGTAATCTACACAGTGCTACCCTTCTTTTTTCACCTCCAGAAAGTGTTTCAATTTTTCTATCAGACTCGGGAGTTCTTAGGGCATCCATGGCAATTTCTAGCTTTGTATCCAGTTCCCAAGCGTTAGAGGCATCTATTTTATCTTGGAGTTCTGCTTGCTTCTCCATGAGCTTTTCCATCTTATCAGGATCAGAATACACCTCTTCCAATCCAAACATATCGTTTATATTGTTGTACTCGTCGAGTATGGCTACCGTTTCTGCTACACCTTCCTTAACGACTTCTATGACTGTTTTTTCTGGATTTAGCTGTGGCTCTTGCTCAAGATATCCAACACGATATCCAGAGGAAAAGACCACATCTCCCTGATAATTTTTATCCACTCCCGCGATGATCTTCAACAGGGTAGATTTCCCAGATCCATTCAGTCCCAGGATGCCTATTTTCGCTCCGTAAAAGAAACTCAAATAGATGTTTTTTAGTACCGGTTTTTGACTACTCTGGTAGGTTTTACTAACTCTAGACATGGAGAAGATAACTTTCTTATCGTCAGACATATACAAGGAATTTACACGATGAATTTTGGAATTATTAGACCCTTCCCTTAAGCGCATTAAAGACCCATGCAATAGCAAAAAAACCAATTCCCACAGATGCAAATCCCCACCCTGCAACTTCATCATATCTAAATGCTCCGAGACCTATTAAGGCGAGACCTACAATCACCATAATGATTGTTGCCCATGCTAATACTCCATTTTTATTCATTTCGTTGGTTTGGTAAGTTTTTCTAGAAAACTAATATTTATACAAACAAATATCGTCTTTTTTTGGTAAAACGAACATACAACGCAAAGTGATCCCGTTAGCATATCAAATCTTAAGGGAGAAAATTGTGCTACTTTTA
>JABSPP010000024.1 GCA_013214275.1 Flavobacteriaceae bacterium | reverse complement strand
AATCAGATATGGGGGTTCCCTTCGGGCCGGGCTATCCGCTATATCTTTTTTGCCTTTACAGGACAAAAAAGGATGCCGCTGCTATCCCTAACGCGGCATTCGGAGAGCTGTTTAAAAATTCAATTTCTTTTGCTAATTGTTTACACCGTGATAAAAACCTCTGTCATCTGTAATATCAGCAACGTCTTTAAGGGCTTGGAAGATTTTTACCGTGAGATTTTTTCTCTGCTGAGCCAGTTGATTTCTGTTGGTCTCATAATTTGGAAGCGGAGTTGGAGCTTCCTTTTTTGTAACGATAAAAGCAAATACTCCTCTGGTGCCATCTACCCTAGTGTAAAGCTGATTTTCTTTGGCATAATACATCGCGCCAACCGCCTTTGCATCTAGTCCTACCCCAGAGATAGAAGGCGATTTTAAGGTGATATCCTTCATATTCTTAATGCTTACATTATTGGCTGTCGCAATATCGTTTAAAGTAGCTCCAGTCATTTTCTCCATAATGCGTTGTGCTTTCTTTTCATTCATAAGCAGTGGACGTACCTTATTCATTGCTTTTGCAGGTCTCTGCAATCCTTTCTCAGACTTTCCCGTGAGCAACACAACCAAGTACCCTTTATCAATGTCAAATCTTTCAAAATCGCCTACTTCAGTATCTTGATCAAAAGCCCAAGTAACCACTTTTCTGTTATTCCCTGAAGTTCCTGGTAGTCTATCATCCAATACTTTTAAACCAATGGCTGGTTTGGTGATGTAATTATTTTCTCTGGCAGTATCGTAAAAGTTACTGTTTTCCTTAGAGACTGCTATAACAAATTTTTCGGCTTCCTGAAAGACATTACTTTCAGTTTCCTTAGACAGAATAATCTCCTTACCAAAAGTAACTAGTTGATATACATTTTGTTTATTTTTTTGCTCGTCTATGCGAATGATGTGGAATCCAAAGGCCGACTTTACCACCCCAACATCGCCTTTCTTATTGTCAAAAATATACCTTGCGTAATCTAAATCAAAACCACCACCAAACGCTTGTGTATGCATCGCCCATCCAATATCTCCTCCTTTGCCTTTGCTTCCATCGGTATTGATCTCATCAGCAACAGCTGCAAATTTTTTCTTGTTTCTTCTTACCAATCTATAAATACTGTCTGCAGATTTCTTAGCTTGCTCTTCAGTTTTTGTGGTAGAAGCCTTGGCAGCTTGCGATCCGATAAAGGGAATCAGAATATGGCTTGACTTTACGGAGTCGGGTCTTTTTAAAAGTTGAGTCACTTTGGTCAACTTGTAAAACTTTCCTTCTTCATAAGGCCCAAAAACATCTCCTTCTTTACTCTTTAATAACTCCTCTGTAATCACAGTAGGCAATTGAGCCTTCATCTTTAATTCTTCTTTATAAGGGAGATCAGATTCATTTTCATCAAAAAAATCTTGATCATCCGTTGTATTTTTAAATCCAACGTAGGTGTCTCTTTCATCAGCTCTGTCTTCGATAAGAGAAGCAACTGTATTTTTTATGGCATCTTTATCTTCTTGGGTTGCTTTTACATCAAACTTTACATAGGAGATGTCTCTAGACGCTTCTACTTGGAAGTCTTTCGCTTTTTTGTTAATATAGGCCTCTACTTCTTTCTTATCTACTTTTACAAGGCTATCCGGAATTGTAGTGTAAGGAATGTACACAAAGTCTGCACTAATATTTGTATTTTCCTCTTCATACTGGTATCGTCCTTCACTAAGTGAGGCTCCCAACCCAGCATTGACAAGATTGTTGTACGTATCTCTTTTAAGATTTACACCAATGTCATACCTAAATCTATCCCATGCTTTTCGGAGTGTTTGATCTTCTTGTTCTTTAAGGTCTAACAAAAAAAACTTCAACTTATCCTCATCAAATTGTCCAAGCTCGTTTTTAAACTCAGGGGATCTTTGAACATATGGATGGTTTACCAAGGCGCTCCAAACATCATTTTCTCCTATAGTAACTCCTGCTTTCTCTAACTGGCTGGTATATATTTTTTCTCTTAGAAGCTTTTCCCATACCGTCTTTGCTGCCTGCATGTCGGAATTCCCACTATTAGAATTCGTTTTGTTATTATCGAGAGCTTTTGCATATTCTTCTCTTGAAATCTTTTCACCATCTACCACCGCAACGGTATTCACTTTAGACGAACTAAAAAAATCTTCTAATGTTGATGGATTTAATACAAACGCAAACAGTGCTAGTCCAACAACAACAATTAGAAATATAGATTTTTCTCTAATTCTTGATAAAATTGCCATAAAAGTTCATTGTTTTATTTTGAGGGAGCGAAGATACAATTTGCCAGTTAAATAAACAACCAGTTAAAGTAGTATTTAAACAGGAATTCAAACATAAAATCCTCATAGAAAGATGGATCGAGTAACGGTAAAAGCTTCATCAAATGGAAGTGGTTCAATATTACGTCATTGACATCAATTAAAGCATTTAAAAAACGTGAAAAACACAACTGTAAAAGTCCAATTATTTCTCTCTAATGATCCTTATTCTCAAGAACTTTAAGGTATATATGATCAATTTTTGAGGAGCTCACTTTAAGAATTTTTATCTGATAATTCGCAATCGTTAGTTCTTCATTTTGATGGGGGATATTCTCGGTGTGATAAATAATAAAACCGCCTAGGGTTTCATAAGCTTCTTCTTTCGGAATTTTCAAGTCGTAGGTTTCATTGAGATAGTCAACTTCTAATCGTGCTGACAATTGATACTCAGAAACGTCTATTTGCTCTTCCAGTAACTCTTGCACATCGTGCTCGTCTTCAATTTCTCCAAACAGTTCTTCGACAATATCTTCTACAGTAATCATCCCAGATGTACCTCCATATTCGTCCACCACAATGGCAATGCTTTTTCGCTTTTTTGTAAGAAGGTTCAGCAAATCACTGATCATCATAGATTCTGGGACTATTTCTACAGGAAGTAGTATAGATTTTATGGTACGGGGTTTTTTAAACAGCTCAAAAGCATTCACATAACCTATAATATCGTCTAAGGAGTTCTTATAAACCATGATTTTGGAATATCCAGTGCTGACGAATACAGCAGTGAGTCCTTCGACTGTTTCATGAATTTCAACGGCTTCGATTTCTGTTCTGGGCACCATAATCTCACGAGCTTTTACCTTTTGAAATTCTAATGCGTTTTGAAAAATTTGAATCTCCGAATCCACTTCATCCTCATGACTGCCTGTTTCCAGCTGTTCTGTAATGTAATTTCCAAGCTCCTCTTTACTAAACTCAGTTTGGGTTTCTAGAGCATTTGTTTTAAAAAATACACGTAAAAAGAAGTCTGAAATGCCATTAATAACAAAGGAAAAAACATATAAAATAACGTAAAAAAAGTACGCAGGAATGGCCAATATCTTTAGAATTTGATTGGCATAGATTCTAAAAATTGCCTTCGGAAGAAATTCAGCAGTCACCAAAATAATTACCGTAGAAAGCCCTGTTTGAAGCAGTAGATTTTGAATCTGGAGACCTTCAAGAAACACCTTCCCTGTAAAGTAACTAAAGACAACCAAAGAAATGTTGTTTCCAATAAGCATTGTCGTGATAAACTTAGAAGATTTTTTAGTGAGTCTGGCTAAAATAACAGGTAAGAGTCCTTCTCTCTTTTTCTCAAGTTCTATGTGGAGTTTGTTTGCAGAAACAAAGGCAATCTCCATACCCGAAAAGAATGCGGAGAAAATAATGGATGTCAAGATAATAATGATATCGACTTCCATTTATCTTTGTTGATGTCTTTCTTCTAGTTTCTTGCGGAATCTTCTGGTGATAAAAAATTTCACTAAGACTAAACCAGCCATAGCAAGTAATATTACTGCCCATTTGGTATTGCTCGATAGTCTTGAAATTCCTTCAAAAATTAAGATGGCAACGATCGCCAAATAGCCATAATAGGAATATTTCCAAAGGGTATGCATCATTCGTCTTCGTTGGTTACAATATCACCTGTAACATTTTTAGAAACCCATTTTGTAAGGTTTTCTCTAGATTCAAAACCAATTCCTCGAATGGTATCGGTTGGAGTTGTTAAGGTAAACCTTTTCTCTGAAAAAAAGTATTTATTTTTTTGATCCCAAAAAAGCTGTTCTGTATTTAATACCGACTTTTCAGAGTGATTGATGACTATAACGTTGCCCTTTAATTCTGAGATGGAGGTTTTAGAATAGCTCAAAGCATAGTCTCCAATGACTGTAATAGAGTCTTTCCCACCGTTCTCAAAATTGATAATTTTTACACCTTTTGGAAATTCGTTGTAAGGGTGGTTCCTACGATTACTAAAATCATTGAGTTGTGGGGTGATTAACTTAGATGTGACCTTTCCCGAATCTTTATAGATATGAAAAGCGTGCTGCGCTATGCCTATAGGTCTGTTTTGCTCAGCCAAAAAATCCCTTACCTCTTTAGCATCGTTGGTACAAGAAAAAAGCATTGATGCAATTACATATACACCAATGCTCTTTGAAATTATTTGGCTAATAAGTTTCATTATCTTCCGCTGGAAGTCACTTTTACTTTTTCATTAATCCAGCACCCTACGGTGAAGGGGTCTCCCTCATTAACTCCCTCGGTGAAGATCACTTTTTTAGAAGGAAAGTTCGCCTTGTAGTTTCTGAGAAATTTAGCGGCTACAGAACTAATACTTGGATCTACTGCTGAAGCTCTAAGTGCTTTGTTGTATGCCGCAACATACGTCATTCTTTTCTGGAATTCATTTTTGCCGCATGCATTCACAGAACTTGCATATAAACTTGCAATGAACAGGTATGCCTTACCAAAGTTAGGGTTGAATTGAATTGCTTCTCTTGCCAACTGTCTGGCTTTAGATTTCTGTTCTCTTTTCTTCGCCTCTTGAGCAAATTTTAACTTGAAATTGGCTTTTTTAATAGGGTCTGTCTCTAATTCAAATGCTTTCAATCTCATTTGTTGGGCTCCCACTTCGTCTCCATTTTTTGACAATATTACAGCCACAAAAGAGTACGCATCCGCAGATGGTGAAGCTTCTGCATAGGCTTTTGCTAACTTTTCAAATAACGGTTCTTCAGAGCACCCTTTGTTAAACATACGAGACACAGCTCTTCTCAACCATTCAGCATTACTTTGATTCTCTTCAAAATCTCTGGTATATAGAGGGACTAGTCTTTCGCAAGTGGATAAGTCGATGATGATGTTATCTAGCCCACCTTCTACCTGGCCGAGAGCTTTAGAATTGATCGTATATGCTCGTAATTTACTCTTTTCCTTTTTGTCCAATTCTTGACCTGCCTCTTTTTTTGCGTTTAGAGACTTCATCTTCTTGGTGTAATCTTCTAGTTTCTCTGCAACAGACTCGAGCACGTCATCGTAAGTGTCAAAAACTTTTTGCGGATTGGTATCCTTGTATTTATCGGTAATCCCTTGAAAATACCTGTAAATATTTTTAACACCCATTCGTGTTGGATCTATGCTGTAGGCTTTTTCGAGTATCGTAAAAACCTCATCATCAGAAGCTAATTTATTTTTGATTAAAAACGTAGCATAATCGCTGTGAGCTTTGGCGACATCTTTCGTTGGGTAGTTTTCTAATCTTTGTGTGTAGACTCTTTTAACTAAAGCAAACCCTTCGTTTTTGTCGGCTGCATTTTTAAACCTTTCTTTTGCTAACTTATCTCCGTATTTATAAATGTTAATGGATAATTTCTGACAACTATCCATAAGATAAATCCAGTTTGGATAGGCATCATTGTATTTTTTGGACAAGTAATCTCCCTTGAATAAATTGTACTTGATTGTACATTTTTTTTGAGTTTGGGCGGTTAACATTGATAATCCCAAGAAAAGAAATACACTAGCTACTAAAATAATTCGTCTCATCATCTATAAACATTAGTTATTAATCAATTTGTCTTTTTCTGAACCATAGATCGTTGAGTGATAATCCCAAACGCAAATTTAAGTAATTCTCCTGTAGCAACCCGTTATTTGTTGTCCCCTTTTTCCCGTACTCAAAGGTTATACTTAATGTGGAAGGAAAATTTTTACCTATGGGCAATCCCAGACCAAAAGACATGCCAAAGTCGTTTATCTCAGTAAACGTGTTACCTCCTAGAATCCCATTGGCTAAGAGACCTGTTTTGGTTAAATGGGCTCCAGCTCTGTAGGTTACCCTATCCCAATAGCTAGAGATAGAGTTTGCTTTAGGGATGTAAAATCCACCCATTCTGATAGCATTTGCATTTGTATAAGCAAAATTATCCGATGAAGCATCTAAATAACCTGTTGATCTGAAAGCGTCTCTAAAACTGTAATCTAGCTCAAGATACCACTTGTTATCTCTACCAATACCCAACCCTAGTGTAGTTTCTAATGGTCTGTTGAATCGTCCACTGAGACTTTGTGAATAGATAGTGTCCCTAGGGGTTTCTATTCCAAATGAACTAATGGTTAATGAATACAAGTTCTCTTCTCCTGATATTCTTAGGTTATTACTTTGTTTGAGTGTAACTCCAGCATTCAGATGAAGATCATCTTTGAGTACTTTTCTGTACTGCGCACCTGCAGTGATTGTACCTCCACGAATGTTTGTGTCTTCTACATTTTTGGTGGCTAAAACTACGTTTTGCCTGAGATTAAGCACATTATTTTGCACATTTCCAAATAGAAAATCCACCTCTGCACCAATAGAAAGTCCCTTAAAAAGTCGTGCTCCAAAACCACCGTACAATCGATTTAAAGCACCATCACCCGTATATTGAGTAAGATCTATGAGTTCTCCATCTGTATCTTCTATGCTGTTGATCAAAGAATAGCCTACGGCAGAAGTTGGTTGCATTCCCATAATTATCCCAATATGGTTTCCAACAGGGACCGCAATTGTAAAATAGCTTAGACTGGTAGAGTTTGAAGATTGGTTCGTATCAGAATCCTTTACTCTTAAATCGTTGTTCAAAAGTCCAAACGCATAAGTGGCGAATCTCAGATCCGACAACGATGCAGGATTGATAAAATTAAGTTGATATGAGCTAGAATAGGCAGCCCCTATACTACCCATAGAAATCTGCTCAACTGTTCTAGTGCCAAACTCCTCTCCTACTCCAAAAAAAGAATAAGGTGAGGAAGTTGATCGCTGAGAATATGACTGAAGTGTTGCTAAAGCAGTAATAAAGAATATGATTCTTTTAATCATTCTTGATTGTTATATGTCAGTATTTGATTCAATCCCTGAAGGAGAAAATTTTGATTGGCAAATATGCTATTTTTTAGTTGTTTGAACAAGAATTTTGTATCACCTCCTGTTAAAACAACTGTTAAATCTTGATATTTTTTTTGATATTGACCCACCACACCCTCAATTTCTTGAACCATCCCATTAATAACACCAGAATGAATTGATGCTGTTGTATTATAACCAATCAAAGGGTATCGTTCTGACTTGGATAGCTTTGGAAGATTTGAAGTGTAGTCGTGAAGTGCACGGTAACGCATTTCCAATCCAGGCGAAATCGCTCCTCCTAAATACTGCTTATTTCCTTCAACAATGTCAAAGGTCATACAAGTTCCAGCATCAATCACAAGTACATTTTTGCCCGCATACATTCGTACGGCCGCAGCAACGAGCGCAATTCTATCTTTTCCTAGTGTATGAGGGGTACTGTAACGGTTGATAAAAGGGAGTTTTGTGGTGTGACTTAGTCGTAAAAAAAAGGGAATGTCTTGAAGGACGTCAACAACACACGGATCGTAATTACTCACAGCAGACAGAATACAGGATTTTATTTGATGTTCTTTTAAGAGTTTACCAAGAGTACTTTTTAGCTGCTGTTCATCAAAAGAGAGTGAGGTTACCAGCCTTTCTAACTCAAAGATTGCTACCTTTACTTGTGTACTTCCTATGTCAACTACAAGATTCATTATGTGTGTTAGAAAGGGATCAAAAATACAATAGATTTTTTTAACTTTATTTGGCAGATATGAAAAACTCGCTTTATATTTGCTGCCGTCTTTGGAAATAAATTTTCCATTAGTAAATAAGTTCAAAAAAGCTTATTTACGGTGCCTTAGCTCAGTTGGTAGAGCAAAGGACTGAAAATCCTTGTGTCCCTGGTTCGATTCCTGGAGGCACCACACAAAAAAATTAAACCCTTGATTATCAATAGATTTTCAAGGGGTTTTTATGCATCGTAAAATATGTTGGAAATTTTTATCCTTAAAAGTCATCATTTCAATCCAAATTAGTCGCCTTTATCCCCCCGATTCACAGGGCTGAAACTTTCAGGAATCCGAACATTTTTTTCGAAAAACAAAAACTTAACTTTTTAAATTCAGATAATACCTAGTACTTTTCAATTTTCCTGTTTTAAACAGCATATTTTTATTGACTAAATCTTTTAAATCTCTGGTTGCAGTTGAAGCAGAAGTTTTTGCAATACGTGTATAATTTTCGGCACTTAAACCTCCTTTAAAGCCGTGATGTCCTTCTCTAAATATACGACGAACAACGGTCGTTTGACGTTCATTCATTATGACTGCAAAACGATCAAAGAATTTTGCTTTTTGAATTAAAAACTCAATAATCTGTAGGGTATTATTTTGGGCATCAATAACTGTTTGACCAAAATACAATAACCACTCTGTAAGGTCTAACCTCATATTATGCTCACCCAGAGACTCATAATACGCTTTTTTATTAGATTGAATCATTTGGGATAATGAAATGAGAGCTGGGCGACCTAAACTTATAGAAAGAGATTTTTCTGAAATTGCCCGAGCTATTCTACCATTTCCATCTTCAAAAGGGTGAACGGCTAAAAAATAAAAATGAGCAATTCCTGATTTCGCTAACAGAGAATTTGTGCTCACACCTTTTGAATGCTCCTTATTAAACCAATCGATAAAAGCCTTCATTTCATGTGCCATACTATTAGAAGGAGGGGCCTCATAATGTACCTTTTTCTTATCCATTCTCACACCAGAAACAATTTGCATAGGATCTTCATGCGTTCGGTAGCGACCAATATCTACCAAATCCCTCCTGCCATTCGTAAGCATTTTATGCCATTCAAATAAATATTCATCTGTTAATGGTTCATCATATGTTTGATACAAATTGACCATCATTTCAGAAATTCCAAACTCGGCAGCAGGTAATTTTCTAATTTCAACGGCTAATCCCAAATTTTTCTTTATGGATTCTTGGATACTATCACGATTAAGATACTCCCCCTCAATTTCTGAGGTTTTCATCGCTTCATCAGATAAAACCTCTATAAGCAACTGATCTTTCTCTTCATCAGACACATGTTTTAAAGCACCTAGTGCCATTGCACTAGATTGAATAAACGCAAGCTCTAATCCAAGCAAAGCCTCTTTATCATAAGTGAAGTTAGGCCATTTATCTTGTTGCCAATGCCATTTAAGTGCTGTCATGAGCTATAATTTTTCCTCTTATAGCTCAAATATAACATTTTTTTGAGCTATAAATAACGTATTTTTAGCTCGCACCCTATGGTGATTATTCATTTTGAATTCTCAATTCCTCAAGAGCAGTACAAACTATCGAACCTATGGTGAGTCTCATTTTGAAGTTAACTCTTTGGTCTGAATCACTTTCTCGATATCTGCCTTAACATAGTTGTGACTGTTAAAAACTTTTTACCTGATGTTATTTTTAAGGTTGCTTAAGTTGTACTGCCATTCTTTTCTTTTTCACAAAATAGCAACAATGACAGATTTCTGAAAATTCAAATGAAACTTTTCTATGAGTATATTATGTCAAACAATGTGTATTTTTATCCTTCCAAATTTTCTTTTTCATGAAAAACTCATTCATCATTATTCTATCAAGTCTCAGCTTGCTAGGAAGCTGTGCGCCTTCTAATGAGCAATCAACTACTTATGTTCAAGACCATTACACAAAGACGGAGGTTGATATTCCCATGCGAGATGGTATTAAACTGCATACCACAATCTATGCTCCTAAAAATACCGATCAGCTATACCCTATCTTAATGCAGCGCACTCCCTACAGTTCTAAACCTTATGGAAAAGGAGCGATGAAAACACAAATTGGTCCCAACAAGCATTTAATGAAAGAGGGATATATTTTTGTTTATCAGGATGTTCGTGGACGTTGGATGAGTGAAGGTGTATATGACAATATGCGAGCCTATATTCCCCACAAAAAAGAGACGAGCCAAACAGACGAATCTTCAAATACCTATGACACTATTGAATGGTTGATTCAGAACGTAAGCAATAACAATGGGCGTGTTGGTACTTGGGGTATCTCCTATCCGGGACATTATGCAACCGTATCTACCATAGATGCACATCCAGCTCTTAAAGCCTCTTCTCCTCAGGCGTGTATTGGCGATTTCTATTTTGATGATTTCCGACACAATGGAGCTTTTCTGCTCAGTTACTTTAGAGCCATATCGCTGTTTGGAACCTACAAAGATACCCCAACAGATACTGCTTGGTACTCGTTGCCTACGATAAACACAAAAGATCAATATCAGTTTTTTCTGGATAAAGGGCCGCTCAAAAATTTGAATTCTTATTTTCAATATGATCAATTGGATACTGGCACTCCACAAAATCCCAATCGTATCGACGATTTCTTCTGGAAGGAGATTATCAGACATCCCAATTACGATTCTGTTTGGAAGAGTAAAGGGATTATCCAACATCTAGATAAAGTCCTCAATACTGTAGCAACGATGGTTGTTGGCGGTTGGTTTGACGCCGAAGATCTCTACGGACCATTAGAGACCTATGAAGGAATTGAAAAGCACGGTAAAGATAACTATAACATCATGGTGTTTGGCCCCTGGGATCACGGAGGATGGGCAAGAGATCAGTCTAGAAATGCCGTAGGAAATTATTATTTTGGTGAAAATATTTCTAGGGATTATCAAATTGATGTTGAGACAAAATTCTTTAACCATTTTTTAAAGGGAGATGGATCCTCGGATACCGGATTACCTGAAGCCTATGTATATGACTCAGGAAGGAAAGCATGGAAATCTTATGATTTATGGCCACCAAAAGACACCGAGAAGAAATCCTTTTATTTGTCTGAAAATCAAAAACTAAGCCCTACTAAGCAATCAACTACAGACATTAAATTTACCAGTGATATTAAAAGACCCGTACCCTATTCTGAGGATATAAAAACAGTGTTTACTCCAAGAAAGTACATGACTGACGATCAGCGATTTGCAGCTAGAGGACCTGATGTTTTAGTTTTTGAAACAGCTGTTTTAGAAGAAGATCTGACTTTGATTGGAGATATTACAGCAAAATTAAAGGTGGCCACTACTGGTTCTGCAGCAGACTGGATTGTAAAAATAATTGATGTACATCCTCATAATACACAAGAGAATAACGACAAGATTCAGGGACACATGAAGATGAGTAATTATCATATGATGGTTCGCAGCGAGGTCCTAAGAGGTCGGTTTAGAGATAGTTTTGAACATCCAAAGCCTTTTATCCCTCACAAGAAAACGGATGTCAACATCAAACTCCAAGATATTTTCCATACTTTTAAAAAAGGACATCGACTACAGGTTCAGATTCAGAGTACATGGTTTCCGCTCATAGATTTAAATCCACAGACCTATGTAGATAACATATTTGAAGCGGACGAGGAAGATTTTAAAACACAAACACATACAGTATTTACAGATTCGAGTATTGAATTTGGTGTACTAAAAAATTAAATCCATAAGAAAAATAATTATTTCCTTTAGCATTCTATTGTGGGCCAGTTCTTTAAACGCTCAAGAGAAAGCCACACATATCTTTAAAAATGGTGAAGCACAAATTGTAGATGCATTTAGCAATCCTTACCTAT
>JABSPP010000239.1 GCA_013214275.1 Flavobacteriaceae bacterium | reverse complement strand
GAAGCATTTAACATAGAGTCATACTTGCATAGGCAACTATCTAAAAGAAAGATTAGAGGCGAGTGGTTCGCCTCCTGCATGAGGCGGATAGATAAGGTTATGTCTAAGTGGTACACGAATAAAAAGGTTGATTTCAAAAAGTACAGAGACAATGACATAGATAACGAGCTCGATATGGCATGCTTAAATGAAGCGATAAACCGTATCTAGTGACCCTTAACTTTAAAATATAGGAATAAACAAATGCACTACGATGAACAAAGAGAAAATGAATCAAATAAGCCTTGGCTAATGCACGGGGATTGTTTAGAGAAAATGAAGTGGATTGACGATGGCTCGGTTGATATGATTTTAACTGACCCTCCATACGGCACAACAGCGTGTAAGTGGGATTCAGTTATTGATTTAACTTTGATGTGGGAGCAATTGAAGCGAATCATTAAGCCTAATGGCGCTATTGTATTGTTTGGGCAGGAACCCTTTAGTAGCTACCTTAGAATATCTAACGTGGTCCAATTTAAGTACGATTGGCAATGGCGTAAAAGTAGACCTTCTGGTTTTCCTAACGCCAAGCTAAAGCCATTAAAGGACTTAGAGGTTATATCTGTGTTTAGCAGTGGAGCTACGGCAAACGGGTCAAAACGTAATATGCCTTATACGCCACAAGGTACAGAAGATTGCAATATACCGTGGAGTAGACCAAAAACGTATTTAGGAGGTGATAAAGGGGTCAACCCAGCAAGGAAAAACTCAAAGCTTAGTCGGGTGATATCAAAAAAGAATTACCCAAGACAAGTATTAGACTTTTCAAACCCAAACAACGGCAGCTTACACCCAACGCAAAAGCCCGCACCACTAATGGAATACTTAATTAAAACTTACACAAACGAAAGCGATATAGTTTTAGATTTCACAATGGGAAGCGGAACAACTGGAGTAGCAGCTAAGAACCTTAACCGTAAATTCATAGGCATTGAGTTAGATGATAAATATTTCAACACTGCTGTAAACAGAATAAACGAAGCTTAACTTTAAAATATAGGAATAGATAAATGAAACAATTAAAAAGACAAGATTATAAAAAGTTTGTCGAGCAGCATATATTAAGACCGTTTCAAGGGATGATTAGCGATCAGGAAAAAGCTATTGATTTCTCCTTGGATTGGTATAACGCAATCCCTTTATTAGTTGAAGACAATGACGATTGGCAGGAAGCTGTATTTTCAAGAATATCAAAAATATTTGACTCAATAGATGGTGATTATTTGCCAGACGGGCCAGCTGGAATGTGTATTTTAAATGGTATGCAGCATCACGGTGTAAAGATAAAACAAGGATATTAAACAAATGAACAAAACAGACGCGAAAAAAATAGCAGAAACGATTACATATGAACAGCTAACTAAAATGTTTGATACTGCAAAAGATAAAATCACAGATTGGACCGTTGTTAGTAACGTCAATAAATCAATATCAAAAGGTACTGCGTGGAATGTTCTTTACAAAGGTCTTGATATTAAAATCCTAACCTTTCCCGTAGCTGTAAAAAACATGGTTTGGGAGTTCGGTGACTATCTTGATGAAGAGTTAAAAATAAGTAAGAATATCACAAGCAAGCAACAGGTTAGAATCACCCACCAAAAACCGATTTTTTATAAACGAGGTAACTAATAATGGTCACATATCATTTCTGCGCAACTTACCAGAACGGAACAGTTGACGGTATAGGAACTTTTTCAGACGCAATAAAAACAAAGGAAGATTACAATCAATTAAAAGAAAGGATTTCAGACGATTATTTTGGTGGAGTTGCATCAGATAAATTCACTGTGACTAGTTTGTCTTTGATAAGTAAATAACCAAGAAGGAAAGGTAACTAATAATGAACGCACTACTTGAAAGGATAAAAAAAGAAGAGGAAGCAAAGCAACTTAAATGTGCATGTATAGGGTGTAATAATCAAGCTACTCACACTTGGTCAGGGCATCCGACTTGTGATAGTTGCGGAACTCCTAACAGGGCAAAAAGAACATTTCCAATACTAATTAAATAACCACCAACACTAAGAGAGAATCAAATGTATTACGAAGAGAGAGAGTTTGACGGGGTATTATGCTGGAGAGATGATCCTCACGGGCCATGGAATGAGTATAGTAAAAAAGAATTATCGTTTAAAGTTAAAAATTCACAAAAAGAAAACAGAAAACTAGAAATGATAATTAAAGAAGGTTTAGGACCAGAAGATCTTAAACGAGATTTTTAACACTAATACACGATAAGGAAGGACAATGGCATTTTTCATACCTTTTACGGTGGAATGCGATAACTGTAAAGTAGTAAAAACAAAAAAAGCATCGAGCAAGGAGAATATGAACAGTAGGTTGATAAATCCAATGGATGTGGAGGATTTAAAATGGTTCGCTTCTGGTAACGTTCATTTTTGCGGAGCTTGTAAGGGTAATTGGCCTTACATACAGGAATCTTGCGGTGCTGAGTATAAAAGAGAAAATCAATTTAACTAATGAGGTGAGTATGGAAACTGAAATAGAAAAACTATTAGCTCAATATGACGCAAAAATAGATGAAGTTAATTTACAATTAAGCCATTTAAAAAGTGCAATAAGAGAGGTTAGGAGATCTAATAATGATTACTCTTCACTTAGAAAAGAACAGGCTGCATGTTTTGCTAGGAACCACGCTTACATGCAAGCCAAGTCTGATATAGATAGCTTGCTAGATTACGTTTAACAATCACAATATAAACAAACATAAGGAATAACAATGAACAAAGAAGCAATCGAACAACTTAAAAGTGATGAAGGTGAAAGCCTCACGATTTACAATTGCACCGCTGGCGTTCCCACTATCGGAATAGGCAGGAATTTAGAGGCGGGAATATCAAAGGAGGAATCAAACTATTTATTTATGAATGACATCGCAAGAGTAAATAAAGAGCTTGCTGATACCTTTACCTGGTATTACATGCTTAGTCCAACTAGGCGGTCGGTAATGGTGAATATGAACTTTAACTTGGGACTGACTCGCTTTATGACGTTCAAGAAAATGCTAGCAGCTTTAGAGTGTAATAATTACGAAGAAGCAGCCAAGCAAATGCTAGATAGTAAATGGGCCAATCAAGTTGGTAATCGTTCAGTACGACTAGCTAAAAAGATGCTAGAAGGTTAATTCAAGCAATAGATAAACAAGAGGCATTGACATTGCCTTTTATTTTAACTAGGCTCTATCAGAAGTAGTAACTAATCAGTTAAGAGG
>JABSPP010000238.1 GCA_013214275.1 Flavobacteriaceae bacterium | reverse complement strand
CCCTTTTTCAGCCAAAGATTCTATTACTTTGAGAAGATTTACGAGAAGGAGTGATGTATTTATTGCTAAGATAACCTCCGTTGACGGAGATCTAGAAGTCTTTAGCGATCAAAAATATTCCAAAAAAAGCATCTTCGATGAATGGACAAACACAAAAAAGGTTCTTGAAGATTTATATCGCGAATATCAAAATGAGTTTCCGATACACAAACGCATTAGTAATCGCGAAATTAACAATGTTCTAGGAGAAGAATTACAGCGCAACAACATCAATATCGATTTTAGGTATGGAATATACAATGGTGGGTTGGCAACAAAATTAAAATCTGGATACTTTACAATCAATCCAGAAAAAAGTTACCGATATCCACTGTTTGGCGATAGAAAAGGGAAAAACTACTTTACACTATATTTGGATTTTCCAGGTAAAGAAAAGCACATTTTTTCTGATATTTTACATATTTTGTTGCTCTCGTTGCTGTTTATTCTGATCATTATTGTTGCTTTCTCAAGTTCGCTTTATCAATTGGTCAGACAGAAAAAAATCTCTGAAATTAAAACAGATTTTATCAATAACATGACACATGAGTTTAAGACTCCTATCGCTACCATTAACCTAGCCCTAGATTCCATCAAAAATCCTAAAATTTTAGAGGACAGCAATAAAGTACTGCGATATATTAAAATGATTCGCGATGAAAACAAAAGAATGCACGGGCAAGTTGAAAATGTACTTAGAATTTCAAGACTAGAGAAAAATCAAATAGAAATTAATAAAGATGCTATTGATGTTAACGATGTAATTAAAGACGCAATATCGCATGTTAACCTGCTCACCATAGACAAAAAAGGGAGCATTACTACACATCTAAATGCCATCCAATCAGAAATATTAGCCAGTCAATTTCACATGACCAACGTATTGGTTAATATGTTAGAAAATGCATTAAAATATTCAGAAAGTGCTCCAAAGATTGATGTCTATACCGAGAGTACCAGCAAAAACTTCATCATCAAGATCAAAGATGAAGGCATTGGTATGAGCAAGCAAGCTCAGAAGCATATTTTTGAAAAATTCTATAGAGAACAAAAAGGAAATATCCATAATGTAAAAGGGCATGGTCTAGGCCTTGCATACGTAAAAGAAATTGTAGACAATCATCACGGAACAGTTTTTGTGGAGAGTGAAAAAGGAAAAGGAAGCATATTTACAGTCAAATTACCCTTAATATAAAAACGAATAACATGGGAATTAAAAAGATTTTATTAGTTGAAGATGATCCAAATTTTGGTATCGTATTAAAAGATTATTTAGCATTAAACGACTACCACGTCACACATGCCAAGGACGGAATAGAAGGTTTAATCATGTTTAAAAACAATGATTTTGATCTGTGTATTTTAGATGTAATGATGCCTAGAAAGGATGGTTTTACCTTAGCAAAAGATATTCGATCAACCAACAAAGAGATTCCCATTGTCTTCCTAACAGCCAAGACGATGAAAGAAGACGTTCTTAAAGGATATCAGGTGGGAGCCGACGACTATCTGAATAAACCCTTCGATTCCGAAGTATTGCTGTTTAAGATCAGAGCAATTCTACAAAGAAAAGATCAAGGTGCAGCCACCGAAAATGAAGAATTTGAATTCAACATAGGAAAGTTCTTTTTCAACTCAAAATTGCGTCATCTGTCTGTTGGAGACAACGAACCCCAAAAACTATCACCCAAAGAAAGCAAGCTCCTTAGAATGCTCGCGTTGCATAAAAATGACCTGATGCCTAGGGAACTGGCACTGACAAAAATTTGGAGAGACGACAATTATTTTACATCCAGAAGTATGGATGTATATATCGCAAAGCTCCGTAAGTATTTAAAAACAGATGACGATGTTGAGATCCTCAATATCCACGGAGAAGGGTTTAGACTCGTTGATAAAGTGAATTCATAACCAAATGCTATCTTTTGTGACTTTAGGTTTTGTCCACAAAAGCTATGAGAAATTACGATTTCCATTTTACATCCCTTGGATGCAAAGAAAAATTGAGACAGTGTTTAGGTATTTTAAATTAATCCGATTGCTCTCACTTCCCAAAAACATTTTTCGGTAGCATTAATGTCCACAGCAGCGTCATGAGCTTCGTCAAAATCTTCTCCGAATAATCGAATATGTAACTCTGATAATTTAGGCCATTTATATCCATAGGCTCCCCAAATTTTGCAGTAATTGCTCGATGATTTCAATGTAAATAACTTCTTTTTGCTATTGAAATTACTTTGAACTTTTTTTCTCAATAACTCAGCGCCTAAAATTTTTTCATCAAAACTAATATTGTGAGCAACTATAAAGTCTGAACGCTCAACTAATTTGTTAAAATGGTTTAGTACCTCTAAAAGATCCTTTCCTTCGGTCATAGCTTTTTCAGTTGAAATTCCGTGAACTCTTGATGCATCTCTTGGGATTTTATAGTTTTCTGGCTTAATAATAAAGTCGTTAGATTCAATTCGGTTGCCAGTCTTATCGCATAAAATCCAAGCTATTTGTACCATCCTTGGCCAATTATGTAAATCTGTTACTGGTGCTTTCCAGTTTCGTGGGAGTCCTGTGGTTTCTGTGTCAAAAAATAAATACATATATGCGTGGATGCAGGTTATAAATACAATAATGAAACAACTAATTTACAGAATTTGTCTTTAGGAATTTCAAAATTTAGTTTTTGTCTGGGGCTTTCCAAAAATAGGGAGTACAAATCATGTGTTGTCCTAGTTTGGTGTTTAAACAAGTCTTATTGTTCGCCTAGCAAAAGCTTCAGTAAAACAAAAAAATGACTCATAAGAAATAGGAAGATTATACTACAAATTTATTATAGATTCATCTCCACTAATGTTTCTCACTTTAATTCTCAAAGGTTTTTCTTTTGATGTGATTTTTACATTCAAAAAATCTTTTGATTTATTTCAATAATAAATCACATAACCTAGTTTGTCTATTTTAATTTCTGTTGTACTAAACCATTCTCCTCCCGAATTTTTACAGTCTAATGAGATTAATTCAATTAATTCTAACCCCTCTTCGCTAATATCAATTGGGTCGAACTTTTTCCCCTTATTTAACGCTTGTAAGTTTCCTTTTTCGTTAAACTCGTTTATTTTCTGTTGTAACCTATCACTTGTAAATTTTTTGATCTCTACTTCGTAAACTTCTTTTGCGTTGAAAAGGTCTTTATTCTTATTTTCAACTTTTCCACAAGTAAATTCTAATTCATCATTCAATTTTTTAT
>JABSPP010000237.1 GCA_013214275.1 Flavobacteriaceae bacterium | reverse complement strand
ATACCATGCATAAATCCCAAATGGGTACTGTGCTAATGATTGATATAAGTCACTCTATGATTCTCTATGGCGAGGATCGAATTACTCCTGCTAAGAAAGTTGCTATGGCTCTTGCTGAATTTATAACTTCTCAATATCCAAAAGATACATTGGATATCTTGGTTTTTGGTAATGATGCGTGGCCGATTGATGTTAAAGATTTACCTTACTTAAAAGTAGGACCTTATCATACTAATACTGTTGCTGGATTACAACTGGCGATGGATTTACTCAGACGAAAAAGGAATACCAACAAGCAAATTTTTATGATTACCGATGGGAAGCCCAGCTGCCTTCGTATGCCAGACGGGCAGTATTATAAGAATAGTGTTGGCTTGGATGACCATATTGTGAAGAAATGTTACAGGATGGCTCAACAGGCTAGAAGGTTGCATATTCCTATTACCACGTTTATGGTTGCTCAGGATCCATATTTGATGCAATTTATACGTGAATTTACTTATGCAAACCAAGGAAGAGCTTTATTTACGGGATTGAAAGGACTTGGAGAAGTGATTTTTGAGGATTACGAAAATAATAGAAGGCGAAGAATACAAGGTTAGACCACTTACAGAGAACAGAACTTGAAAAAGTTAGAAGATCAATGGTTTTGGTAGATCTTGAATATTAACAATAAAAAGTAAAAAGCGTGAGAAACGATGTAACAACCTTTGGGGAAATAAAAAAATTAGGTTACAAGGCTAAAACAATAAAAGATGAGTTGAGAGAGAACTTGATTAGAAAAATAAAAAATAAGGAAACGGTTTTTCAAGGAATTCACGGATATGAAAATACGGTCATACCAGAGTTAGAGAGGGCGATTTTATCTCGTCATAATATCAATTTATTGGGGCTTCGTGGACAGGCGAAAACACGCTTGGCTAGATTAATGGTAACACTTTTGGATGAATACATCCCTGTAGTTCAGGGTTCTGAAATTAATGACGACCCCTTTAATCCAATTTCAAGATTTGCTATTGAACTTATTAAAGAAAAAGGGGACAATACTCCTGTTACGTGGCTGCATAGAAATGATCGGTTTGCTGAGAAATTGGCAACTCCAGATGTAACGGTTGCTGATATTATTGGGGATGTGGATCCTATTAAAGCAGCAAACTTAAAATTAAGCTACGCAGATGACCGAGTGATTCATTACGGAATGATTCCCAGAGCCAATCGCTGTATTTTTGTCATTAACGAATTGCCTGATTTACAAGCTCGTATTCAGGTCGCCTTGTTCAATATTTTACAGGAAGGTGATGTTCAGATTCGGGGATTTAAATTAAGGCTCAACCTAGACATGCAATTTGTTTTTACAGCAAATCCAGAAGACTATACCAATAGAGGGAGTATTGTTACTCCTTTAAAGGACAGAATTGGATCTCAAATTTTGACACATTATCCAGATACTGTTGCCACAGCAAAAATTATTACATCTCAGGAGGCAATTCAAGATAAACATCAGTCAGAGTTTATTCGTGTCCCTGAACTTGCAAAAGACATCCTAGAACAGATTGTTTTTGAGGCACGTAACAGTGAATACGTGGATGCTAAAAGTGGTGTTAGTGCCCGATTGAGTATTACGGCTTTTGAAAATTTATTGAGTACGGCAGAGAGACGTCATTTATTGTCGGGAGATCAACACACATCTGTTCGAATGAGTGATTTTATGGGGATTATTCCATCAATCACAGGTAAAATAGAATTGGTTTATGAGGGTGAACAAGAGGGGGCATATAGTGTTGCACAAATGTTAATAGGGAATGCAATAAAAAGTTTGTACCCTACATTTTTTCCCAAGATCCAAAAAATAGAAAAACAAGGCGAGGAGGCTTCTTATGATGAGATTGTTTCTTGGTTTTTTAATGATTCTGAAGATTTTGAATTATCAGACGACTTAAAAGAGAGCGAATATCAATTTTTGCTCAATTCGATTAAACCGCTTTCTGAGTTTGTAAAAAAATATCAGCCTGATGTTTTGGAAAAGGAGTTGTTTTTTTGGCAAGAGTTTGTCTTGTGGGGCTTGGTTGAATACAAGAAATTGAGTAAGCACCGATATTCAGAAGGAACTCAATTTAAAGACCCGTATGGAAGTTTTATCAGTAAGCTTTGAAACGAATCAGGATTAGGAGGTCTTGACCAGTATAAAGTAAATTTTATCTGCTTCTACGCCTTCCCATTTGGTTGTTGCGCATTTCAATCATTTTGTTACGGATCGTGGCAGCGTATTCTTTTTTGCTGATTTCTTCACCTTTTTCGGGGGCTACAATTTCAATATTTTCTTTGGTAGAAATGACCACTTCAGAGCAAAGCATCACGGTATCACCAGCTTTTACTTCTAGAATGAGTCCGGGAAGTCCCTAGAATTCTCCTGGTCCGTGAGAGACAGGAATTTGTAGGGTGTACCAAGCTTCAATTGTGATAGTCTTCACTTTTAATTCGCCAGTTTCTGGATCCTTGTCTTGTCTTAAATCTCCCCATGAAAAGTTGTACCAAGCTACTTCATTTGTTGGGACGGTGGCTGTTGCATTGTAAACTGTATATTGACCAATTTGTTTGGTTTCAGTTCCCATTTCCCAATTAATAGTGTAAGTATTATCTTTTACCAAAAACCGCTTGCCATAAAACTCTTGACTCTGTACAAGTTGATTTTCTTTGGTATTTCTATACTGATCTCCCCTAGAAAAATAACCACCCCAAGAGTCTGTGGCACCTGAGATTGCATCTATTTTTTCATCTTCTACAAATTTAGACGCTTGTTTGTTGAATGTTAGTATGTATGTTTTTTCTAAACGATTTTTTAATCGTGCTTTGATCTGATTCTTTTGAGCTTCACTCATACGAGCACCCCAGCTACCAAGTTGCATTTTAGATTTTTGTAAATAGACGGCTTTTCCATAAAATTTTTGAGCATCTAAATTATTTGATAAGGATATGGTGAGAAGGGTAAGGATGGTTTTTATGAGTTTTGATGTCATGATTAGTGTAATTTTGTTTAACAAATTTAATAAAAAGTTAAACAAAATAAAATTTAGATCAAAGATTAACACTATTTTAAGGGTATTGCTATTCTTAAAAATCTTGAACTCTGGGATGGAGTTTTGATACTATTTTACGAATCATTAGTGATTTTTTCTACTTATTTTTTCATTTGTAAAGGATATTGTCAACTTTATACCAAAATGAATATATTTTTAGTCTATTTTTTTATTTTGATAAATAGTTGTATATTGGACTAATTATTTATTCAT